>JBFEXW010000165.1:0-5216 GCA_041562495.1 Marinobacterium sp.
GGGGAGAGGAGGATGCCAGACTGGCCAGCGTATTCAGTACCGAGGGACAGACCCCATTCCAACGCTGGGGTCTGTGGCCAGCCATGCTGATTAATCTCGCTTTTCTGCTAGCAGGATTACTCCGCGCGCGTCGCCGTTTTACGCTCAAATAGGCGAGCACCGCATTTTTCGCAGGGCTGTATCACTGCAGTATCCGTTAATACTTGTTCAGTACCACAACCTATACAGCTCAAGGTTCCTGCTACCGTCACCTCATCAGCCATATACTGTGATGCACCATGATCCAGATGCTCCTTCAGCAGCTCATAATCTACACGCGTATGATCTGCAATCGACACCAGACGGTTAAGCACCTCCGCTTCGAGAATATCCAGGTCAAAGTTCAGCCAGTACGCCAGTGACGCGCCTGTTTCATGCATCACATAACCCAGAGAACTCAGATCACGCTCCAGATAAGCACGCAGAAGACTCGCCTCATCCTTGGTCATCTCTTCAGCCGCCTGCTCAGTCGCCACGGCCTCATCGATCTGTTTCTGAATAAACTCCCAGGTTTCTACGCCGGAATCATCCAGACGCTTAACCAGATCATCAAGCACACGGTTATATTGACTGGAGCGGTTGCCGTGCTTTTCTTTTTTTTCACTCATCCGAATCTTCCTTCTAGACGTACACGAGTCTGTTGACGAACCCGCAACTATTGTATGCTATGCAGTATTAACCATAGATTTTAATCTAACCATGAGCGGTGTCAGGCTTCTTTAGAATTTTTAAGCAGGACACCGTTTTTATATGTACTAGACAAGGCTCATGAACGAACAGTATCAACCACGGGATATAGAACCTAAAGCCCAGCATAAATGGGAAGAAACCGGTGCTTTCAAAGTCGAAGAGAATACCGACAAAGAGAAGTTCTACTGCCTATCAATGTTTCCCTATCCCAGTGGCCGCCTACACATGGGCCATGTGCGTAACTATACCATTGGTGACGTAATCTCTCGCTACCAGCGTATGAAAGGCAAGAATGTTCTGCAGCCTATGGGCTGGGACGCCTTTGGCCTTCCCGCTGAAAACGCCGCGATCAAGAACAATGTCCCACCGGCAAACTGGACCTACAGCAATATTGACTACATGCGTAACCAGCTAAAGCAGATGGGCTTCGGTTATGACTGGTCACGTGAGCTGGCAACCTGCCATCCGGAATACTACCGTTGGGAACAGTGGTTTTTCACTCGCCTGATGGAGAAGGGCGTCGTTTACAAGAAAGAGGCTGAGGTTAACTGGGATCCGGTAGATCAGACTGTACTTGCTAACGAACAGGTTATTGACGGCCGCGGCTGGCGTTCAGGCGCACTTGTAGAGCGTAAAAAGATTCCTCAGTGGTTCCTGAAGATCACCGATTATGCCGATCAGTTGCTCGAAGATCTGGATAAACTGGACCATTGGCCTGAACAGGTGCGCACCATGCAACGCAACTGGATCGGCCGTTCTCAGGGTGTTGAACTAAGCTTTGAAGTACCAGGCCGCGGTTCACTTGAGGTGTTTACCACCCGTCCTGACACACTGATGGGCGTTACCTATGTGGCCGTTGCTGCGCAACATCCGCTGGCACTGGAAGCCGCTCAGTCCAACCCTGAACTTGCCGCTTTTATCGAAGAGTGCCGCCATCAGAAGGTTGCCGAAGCAGATATGGCTCTGATGGAAAAACGCGGCATGCCGCTCGGCATTGAAGTCGTGCACCCGCTGACTGGCGAGAAGGTTCCCGTCTGGACCGCAAACTTCGTGTTGATGGATTACGGTTCAGGCGCTGTTATGGCGGTGCCGGCTCACGATCAGCGTGACTGGGAGTTCGCCACCAAGTATGGACTGCCTATCAAGCAGGTTGTCGCTCCGATCCAGAAGGATCAGGAGGTTGATCTCAGCAAAGAAGCGTTCACTGAGAAGGGGGTGCTGGTCAACTCCGGTGATTTCGATGATCTGGAGTTTGAGATGGCATTCAAAGCGATCTCAACCGAACTGAGTAGCAAAAACAAAGGCAAGGTCTCGATTCACTTCCGTCTGCGTGACTGGGGCGTTTCCCGTCAGCGCTACTGGGGTGCGCCGATCCCGGTTGTGAACTGTAACAACTGTGGTGCTGTCCCTGTTCCAGAAGAACAACTGCCGGTTCTGCTTCCCGAAGATGTCAGCTTTGATGGTGTAGGCTCTCCGATCAAGAAAATGGAGAGCTTCATCAATACCACCTGCCCGAAATGTGGCGCTGCCGCAGAACGTGAAACCGACACCTTTGATACCTTTATGGAGTCAAGCTGGTACTTTGCACGCTATGCCAGCCGTTTCAGCAGCGACAAGATGCTCGACTCTCAGGCGGCAAACTACTGGCTCCCGGTCGACCAGTATATTGGTGGTATCGAGCATGCGATTCTGCATCTGCTCTACTCACGCTTCTACCACAAGCTGCTGCGTGATGAAGGATTGGTCAACTCAGATGAACCTTTCACCGGCCTGCTGTGTCAGGGCATGGTACTGGCTGACAGCTACTACTACGAAGATGAGAAAGGCGGAAAAGTCTGGGTTTCACCAGTTGATGTCAAAGTCGAGACCGATGATAAAGGCCGCGTAACCTCTGCAAGACATTGCGAAACAGGTCAGCCACTCTGTCATGACGGCATGTCTAAGATGTCAAAATCGAAAAATAACGGTATCGATCCTCAGGTGATGATCGACCGCTATGGTGCCGACACCGTTCGCCTGTTCATGATGTTTGCCGCACCGCCGGAACAGTCTCTGGAGTGGTCCGACTCAGCCGTTGAAGGTGCAAACCGCTTCCTGCGCAGACTGTGGAAACAGGTTTATGAGCATCTTGCGATCGGACCTGTTGAGACACTGGATGCAGACTCGTTAAGCGACAAAGCTAAAGCACTGCGTCGCAAGACGCACGAAACGATCCAGAAAGTAAGCGATGATATTGATCGCCGCCAGACATTCAATACCGCGATCGCTGCTGTGATGGAGCTGTCGAACACGATTGGCAGAGCGACCGATTACTCGCCTCAGGGTCGCGCAGCGATTCAGGAAGCACTGGTTGCTGCCGTACAGCTGCTCTCTCCAATCGTGCCACATGTCGCTGATTCATTGCTTATTGAGCTTACCGGTTCAGCACAGAGTGACAACTGGCCGGGCGTTGATGAGAAAGCACTGGAGCGCAGCAGCGTTGAGATGGTGGTACAGGTTAATGGCAAACTGCGCGCACGTATCAATGTTGCAGCAGATGCGGATGAGGACGTTATTCTTCACTCAGCACTGGCTGAATCCAATGTTCAGAAACATATGGAAGGAAAAACGCTGCGCAAGAAGATCGTAATACCTGGCAAACTTGTAAACATCGTTGTCGGTTAAGAGGTTAGATGATGCTGACAAGACGTTCGGTTTTAGTTGGTTCCCTCGCTCTTGCGGTGAGTGGCTGCGGTTTCAAACTTAAGGGGTTCTATGAGATCCCTGCTGCCCTACAGCAGGTAGTGGTTGCAGAGAAGAGCTCATCACCTACAGCGCTTGGACGCGAACTGATATCGCAACTGAAAACCAATGGCGTCATTGTCAGCTCAGCCGCTCCCTATCGTATCGAGCTCGCCACGAGCAGCTACAATCGCCGAGCGATTTCACTCGACGCCAGAGCCAGCGCAAAAGAGTATGAGCTGAGCGGTCAGGCTAAATTTGCCATCTATCAGCAGGACGCGAAAACACCGCTGCTGGAGCGGCGTGTATCAGCACTGCGAACCTACTCCGACGACAGCAACACCAACGCACTGGAGACGCTCGAAAACCGCTACCGTAACGAGATCAATCAGTCACTGGCTGAACAGATCATTCGTCAGTACCTGAGCATCGCGCCCTCTTCCCAATGAAGCTACGGGCAGACCAACTCAGCAACCATCTGGCGAATGCTACCTCAGCATTACCGGTTTATCTTGTCACCGGTGACGAGACCCTGCTCCACGATGAAGCCACGGACAGTATTCGTGGCTTTTTACGTAATCAGGCGTTTACCGATCGTGAGCTGATGCATGTTGACGCTCAGTTCAACTGGGAACGTGTCTTCGAGATGGCTAACAGCCTGTCTCTTTTTGCCCAACGACAGATCATAGAGATACGTCTCGGCTCTCAGAAAATTAATAAAGCGATCAGCGACCTACTTCAGAAATATCTCGACAATCCAGCGCCGGATAGTGTGTTACTTATTCTCGCCGATCGCATGGATGCAAACACCAAGAAAAGCGCCTGGTTCAAACGCGTTGAGCAATGCGGCGTGATCGTTGAGATTTGGCCTATTGAGGCGGAACAGCTTCCTCAATGGCTTTCTCAGCGAGCCAGCCAGAAAGGTCTCTCTTTTGATAAAGAAGCGATACAGGTACTTGCTGACCGCGTTGAGGGTAACCTGCTGGCTGCGCAACAGGAGCTGGAAAAACTAACATTGCTCTTCCCTAACACTCAGCTTACCGCTGAAGATGTAGACGCCGCCGTATGTGACAGCTCCCGGTTCGATATATTCACACTGACAGATGCTGCACTAAGCTCACAACCGGCACGCTGCCAGCATATTATCCACGCTCTTAAGCAGGAGGGCGTTGAACCGGCAGTGGCACTCTGGGCACTGACACGTGAACTACGAACACTTTACAGTCTCATAGAAGCGATTTCTCAGGGGAAAAATTATGACCAGCTCGCGCAGAAATTCAGAATCTGGGGTAAGCGTAAAACCCTGGTCCGCACTGCCTGCCGACGCCTGAACACCGACCTCCTTGAGAAATTACTGCAACAGGCTGCAATCGCCGATGGGGCAATTAAGGGACAGAACCGCGCAGATCCCTGGCTGACTCTGAATCAGATTAGTCTGCGACTGGCCGGCGTTCACCTGCCGCAGCTGGAACGGACGCTTTAGCGGGCCAGATCAATCGCAAACCCAAGCTGCCGCCAAGCCTCATACACCACAATGGCACAGGCGTTTGAAAGGTTCAGACTACGAGAATCCGGTAACATGGGCAGCGTAATCGCAGAGGTTGTTTCCAAAACTTCAGCGGGCAGCCCCCGGGTTTCAGGCCCCAACAGAATCATATCACCCAGTTGAAACTCCGCATCAGTGTATAGGCGCTTAGTTTTGGTGGTCATTGACCAGACAGTTCGCGGCTGGCAATCAGCTATACAAGCCTCCAGACTATCGTGAA
>JBFEXW010000166.1:0-5175 GCA_041562495.1 Marinobacterium sp.
CCTGTATCGATGCACGGGGATTTCTGTTTGGCTCAATCCTCGCTTATGAACTTAATCTGCCCCTGGTCCTTATTCGCAAGAAAGGTAAGCTTCCTGGCGAAACTCTGCATCAGGACTATCAGTTGGAATATGGTACGGCATCTGTCGAGATTCAAACTGATGCCGTTGCAGCAGGTGATCGCGTGGTAATCATCGATGACCTGATCGCTACCGGCGGCACCATACTGGCAGCTTGCACACTGATCCATAAACTGGGTGCAGAGGTGATTGAAGCAGCCGGTCTGATCGATCTTCCAGACCTCGGTGGCTCAACCAAAATTCAGGATTCAGGCGTTCCTGTACACACTCTTCTCGCCTACGAAGGCCTGTAACACACTCCTCGGTTATCAGGCGGTAATACCTTGTTAATAACTGCTGCTAAAAGTTGGCAGCAGTTATTAAAACCAAAATGCATTATCCACTAAGTACAAAATCATCTAAAGTTGTAACTTGGTACTATAATAATATTTCAACAGGGTGGGTTTGATGCGTACAATTTCTACTTTACTTCTTGCCAGCGTGCTTAGCAGTGCGACATTCGCGGATCCTGTTCAGATCCCTTTTGAGGGTATGACTCTGAACGGAGATCTGATGATCGCTGAGGATAAAGCACTGGAAGATGGTGTGCTAATACTGACCCACGGCACCCTCGCGCACAACAAGATGGAATTGATTGACTATCTGCAGTCACTGCTTGTGGATTACGGAATCTCTACACTGGCGATCAACCTTAGTCTGGGCGTTGATAATCGTGAGTCAGCCATGTATGACTGCTCAATACCGGCGACACACTCCATGGCACAAGCGATTAATGAAATCGATGCCTGGCAGAACTGGCTGGACACACAGGGGGCTGGCCCTCGCTGGGTAATGGGACACTCTCGTGGTGGTAACCAGACCGCTCAGTATACCCAGACCCACCCTGATCGCGTTACCGCCCAGATTCTGCTTGCACCAGCAACCTGGGACTATGCCGAGACACTGGCTGGCCACAAAAAGAAATATGCACAGGATGCAGAAGAGATACTGGCTAATGCCAAAGATCTGAAAGATGATCAAATTATTGAAGGCATCAGCGTGCTCTACTGTAAAGACAGCGGCGCAAGTGCCGGTAGCATGCGTAGCTACTATGCAAATAATCCGCTGTACGATACCCCTTATGTCCTGCAGCAGACTGAGACTCCCACGCTGGTTATCGCCGGTTCTAAGGATGAAGTAGTAGCAGACCTGCCGGAGAAGATGAATTCTGTTAATCGGGACAATGTTGAGTTTGTCGTCGTAGAGGACGCTAGCCACTTCTTCCGTGATCTGTATGCTGATGAGGTTGCAGACTATGCGCTTGAATTTATTGAAGCTCAGTAGTTTCCTGAGCGCTCTACTGTTCAGTAGCCTGCTACAGGCTACTGAACTCGATTTAGCCAAGGATCTGAAAGCTTTGGGGGAGTCAAACCCTAAAGAGGTGATTGTCCTGATGGTATCCCGCCCCGATTGCGGTTACTGCACCAGGGTTAAGAACGATTTTCTGGGTCCACTACTGAAAACGGACAATGCGCCACCCGTCAGAGTGATCAGACTGGACACCATGAACGAGATGGTCGGCTTTGATGGTAAGTCGCACACCGCCGAGGAGATAGCTGAATCATTTAATGCCCGCTTTACGCCGACGATACTCTTCGTGAATCACCAGGGTGAGGTGTTGCATGACCCTCTGATAGGGCTGTCTACTCCCGACTTCTACGGCTATTACCTTGATGAAGCGATTCGCCTTTCGCGCGCGCAGCTAAATCCCTGATTTGGGGTACGGGATGCAGTGTTCGACTTGCATCCTGTAAGCGAGAACCAGATAATTCGCCGCTTCCTGAATAAACAAACTTTGGAAAGGCTATGCTCTGGTTCCGTAATGCGCTTTGGTATCGATTCTCCCCTCAATCAGATTTCAGCGAATCCCGTTTAATCGACGCGTTATCGGCTAGCCCTTTTATACCCTGTCGCGGGGCTCAAGCGAAAAGCCTCGGCTTCTCATCCCCAGCCTCTTCACTGATAGAGGAGCCTGTTTTTACCAGCAACGGCTTCCACCTGATCGCCTTACAGTCTGAAGAGAAGATCCTCCCAAGCAGCGTAATCAATGATGAGGTCAGAGAGAAAGTTGAACAGCTAGAGGCGGAACAGGATCGCAAGGTTTACCGTAAGGAGCAGCAGCAACTGAAGGAGGAGATCAAGCTCACGCTCCTGCCTCGCGCTTTCTCCCGCCGACGCCTTATTCGCGCACTGATCGCGCCACATAAGAATCTGATTATTGTTGATACCAGTAGTGCCAACAAAGCCGATGAACTGCTTAACCAGTTACGTGAATCACTTGGCTCACTGAGTGTCGAGCTGGTCAATACCAGCAACGCCCCCAGCCGCATTATGAGCCAGTGGGTGACTGATCAGACCCCTCTGCCAACCAACTTTAGACTTGGCGGCGAAGCAGAGATGCGCGATCCTCTGGAAAGCAGCAGCCAGATTAAGATTAAGGGTCAGGAACTGACACAACCTGATGTTCAGGCACACGTGAATGGCGGCATGCTGATTGAGCGGCTGGCGCTACGCTGGAGCGAACAGTTGGAGTTCGTTCTGCATGCCGATCTGAGCCTGAAACGAATCAAGCTTACTGAGGAGTATCAGGAGAGTTTAACAGATACCAGTAGCGAAGATCAGCTTGCCGAACTTGACGCTGATCTTACTCGCTTGGGACTGGAGCTTACTGCATTGATTCCGGATATTATTGACGCCTTTGGTGGCGAGAATCGCGATGTATAGCGTTAAAGAGCTGTTTTATACACTTCAGGGCGAAGGTGCCCAATCTGGCCGAGCTGCGGTCTTCTGCCGCTTTGCTGGATGCAATCTGTGGAACGGACGTGAAAAGGACAGAGCCTCCGCCATATGTGATTTCTGTGATACCGATTTTATCGGTACCGACGGACAGAATGGCGGCAAGTTCCGTAGCGCCGAAGCTTTAGCCGACCGAATAGCCGCGTTCTGGCCAAAACAGACTGAAGGCAGTACACGCTATGTCGTTTTCACGGGTGGTGAACCTGCATTGCAGCTAGACGAGGAGTTGGTAAACGCGATGCATGTCCGACAGTTTGAGGTCGCCATAGAAACCAACGGCACGCTTGAACTACCCTCAGGTATTGACTGGATCTGCGTCAGCCCGAAAGGAGCTTCGGATATTCGTATCGTAGAGGGCGATGAGCTCAAGCTGATCTATCCTCAGAAAGAGGTGCAGGCGTCCCCAGCCTGCTTCGAGAAGCTAAAGTTCAAACACTTCTATATACAGCCTCTGGATGATCCAAATCGATCTGAAAATCAGCGCCGCGCAGTTCAGTTTTGTCTTGACAACCCTCAGTGGAAGTTAAGCCTTCAGACCCACAAAATTCTTGACATTGACTGAGTCTATTTTCAGCAAGTATTAGCAAAAACCGTTCAGCGCAGTAGCTATAAGGGCTACACCAGCCTACCCACATGATCTGTGGATAACTCTGTGGAAATTGAAATAATAACGACTCGAAATAGTCGTATACTGGGCAACACATACAGATTGGTTAAATTTTAACCAGAAAACAACTTGTTTAAATTTCAAATACTTATAAATGATTCGTTCATTTTTTCCAGTAAATTACAGCAGTCTAAGAAAAATACCCAGATAGAATGGGCATTTTGAATAACTTTTAATGTCAATCGGATTTTTTCCTAATCCTTATAAGCAACAGGTTCCCTAGGGAAATGGGATGGACTCTCCCCAATTCCCTAGTCTAAGACGAGACTATCTCGTACACTAAAGTTTTCCTATCGCGACGGTTTGGTAAAACATGCAGGAAGAACTCGATCAACGACGCAAAACTGCCGAAAAGGTCACGCTCATCGGCTCAGCGGTGGACCTGATACTAGGTGTTACCAAAATACTGGTTGGCTTTGTCGCTAACTCCGCGGCGCTGATCGCTGACGGTGTACACTCCCTTTCTGATCTGGCAACTGACTTTCTGGTTATTGTCATTCTCCGTATCTCACATCAGGCACCAGACAAAAATCACCCCTGGGGACATGGGCGCTTTGAGACAGTCGGTACAGTTGCTCTCGGCTCGATACTGATCGCCGTCGGTGGTGCACTGGCGTATGAATTTATCTCGGAGTTGTTTCAGGGCGCTAAAGATACCGTCCCAGCCTGGCCTGCACTGGTAGTTGCCGGACTGTCAATCATCTCCAAAGAGTGGATTTTTCGATACAGCCTGAAGATTGGTAAAGCACTGAACTCCGATCTGCTAATAGCCAACGCCTGGCATAGCCGCACAGACGCGCTTTCATCTGTTGTCGTCTTTGTCGCTCTTATCGGCGCAATGCTGGGTGTCTGGTGGCTTGATGCCGTTGCTGCGGTGCTGGTTGCAGTACTGATCGGCAAGATTGGCTGGGATCTGGTTATCAAAAGCCTGACCGAACTGGTTGATACAGCACTACCTGAAGAACGCGTTAAAGAGCTTCGTGCAGCCGTTATGGAGGTTGAGGGGATTATCAGCGTACACGGCTTTAAAACGCGGGCAATGGGCGCTCAAGCTCTTCTGGAGATGCATCTTCAGGTTGCACCAGGACTCAGCGCGTCTGAAGGGCACTATCTCGGCGATCAGGTAGTCTGCGTTCTACAGTCTAGATTTGACGACATCGGTCATGTCATCTTCCATATCGATACCTACGATGATCAGCCCTTTCACGATCAGAGCTGCCCGATCATGCCTACACGAAGTGAAATACAGCAGGTCATCGAGCATCAGATAGAAGCGCTGGTTGACCGCGAAGCTCCTTTTGATCTGGCACTCTACTATCGCCCCAATTCAGTTGATGTTGAGCTCAAGCTCTCCGCAGAACTGGCCAGCCTGCTTAACCAGCAGTCGATCAGTACCACAGAGCTGCACGACAGACTGCTGGCGGAACTGGAACGTACCGGCTGGTTTCGCAATCTGACTATCTGGAAACCGGCCTGAAATAGATTAGGACCCTGATAGAAAAAAAGGGCTGCTTCGTTCTGCAGCCCTTTTAATTTCAGCCAAGCCAGGAAGGGCTGCAGCTAAATTCACTGTATCTCAGCGTGTTTTTTCCCGC
>JBFEXW010000167.1:0-5161 GCA_041562495.1 Marinobacterium sp.
CGATTGCTTTGAACGGTTGTTGATTACATAGTCGAATAGTTTAGGTTGAGCAGCTTTGACCAGCTTCGCCATCTCGATCGTCGCATAAACATCCGATAAAGCATCATGCGCTTTACCATGGCTGATGCCGTTAGCGCGAGTCAGATCCTCAAGCCTGAGACTTGGCTGACCATCTTCGTAGGTTGGCCAATTAACCCCCTCGGGTCTTAATGCTCGGGCGAGTCGCATCATATCGATGATATCCCAGCGACTACAGCCGTTCTGCCATTCGCGCCCATAAGGATCATAGAAGTTACGATATAGAGTATTACGGGTTATCTCGTCATCAAACCGGATTGAGTTGTATCCCAGGCTACAAGTGTTGGGGCGGGAAAGCTCAGCATGCACCCGTTTTATAAACTCAGCTTCAACGACACCTTGATCCATCGCCTGTTGTGGGGTGATACCGGTAATCAGACAGGCCCGAGGATGAGGCAACAGATCATCTGCGGGCTTGCAGAACAAAACAACCGGCTCCTCAATTGGATTAAAATCCGCATCAGTCCGAACCCCTGCAAACTGCATGGGCCTGTCCCGCCTCGGATCAGCACCGGAGGTTTCATAATCGTGCCAAAAATAGGTAGGTTGTTCTGCGGACTTCATCCAACATCCTTATTTCGTATAAAAATCAGAAATCTAAGAGTATCAGGCCGACAAAAGTATGGCTAAGGATGATGTAAAATAGACTAAACTTAACACGACTATATAAACCAAACCTTGGATATCTAATGTTTCCACAAGATCCGGATCAGACCTGCCCCTGCGGAACGAACCTGGCCTTTAATAGTTGCTGCTCACCTTATCTCAGCGGAATAGCGCTGGCTCCCACAGCTGAAGCGCTGATGCGTTCAAGATATACCGCATTTAGCCTCGGGGCTATCGACTATCTGATCGATACGCTGGCTCCAGAACGACGTGGTCCCAATGAAGCCTCCATGCTGGCACAGGAACTGAGAACCACGGAATGGATCAAACTGGAGATTCAGGGTATACAAGCCGGCACAGAAAACGATGCAGAGGGACAGGTTGAATTCAACGCCTATTTTAAGGCAGCTGATGCCTCAGGCTGCCTGCACGAACGGTCAAACTTTCGCAAAGATAACGATCGCTGGTACTACGTTGATGGCGAAGTTGAGATAAGGTGAACAGCCCGAATAAAGCCGCAGGATGTTCTTTCAACTACCTCAGCGGCTATTTGGAAAAAATGGGCGATCTGATTATCACTCAACTTTGATCTGACTGGCTTCCGATGGCTGTGGGTTCATTTTGGGTAGTTCAAGTGTCAGCACGCCATCTTCAAATCGTGCTTTAATCGCGCTGGCATCGATATTTGAGCCGACACTGAATGAACGGCTATAACGCCCTTCATGACGCTCCCGTCGTATCACCTTGCCCTCTTTCTTCTCCTCTGACTGCTGATGAGTCTCAGCACTAATACTGAGCACACCATTTTCCAGCGTGACCTGAATGTCATCCTTCGCCACGCCCGGGAGATCAGCCTTCACTCGATAAAGGCCATCCTCCTCATGGACATCAATCGCTGGCAGTTTTTCATTCAGGCCTGTTGTAGGAAAGAAGTCTCGAAAAAGCCTGTCATCAAACAGACCGGTAAATGGAGATAACTCTTTCATGTGCTCACCTTAATACTGGCTATGCGGGATATTCAGAGATTTTCAGTTTAGGCAAAGATCAAAAAAGTGAGAGCTGAACTTATTGACTAAAATCAATTTTTCACCTGATTATCAGTCAGCAAAAAGTTTCAGTGATCGATCAGACATAAAAAAACCGGACAGATTGCCCGGCTCCGTATCAAAATCAGCCTGAAGGCTTAGAACATATGAAGTCCGCCATTCACTGAGAAATCGGCACCGGTGATATAGCCCGATTTATCATCAGCTAGGAAGGATACGGTACGACCGATCTCCTCTGGCTCACCAAAACGACCAACCGGAATCGTAGCTGTAATTGAGTCCTGTATCTTCTGATCAATCTTGGCGACCATCGCGGTCATGATATAGCCAGGGGAAACCGTATTTACTGTAACGCCCTTACGTGCGACCTCCTGAGCCAAAGCTTTGGTAAACCCGTGGATACCGGCCTTAGCCGCCGAATAGTTGGCCTGTCCGAACTGACCTTTCTGCGCATTAACAGATGAGATATTGATAATACGGCCAAAACCTTTATCCAGCATCGGGTTGATTACCAGACGGGTCATATGGAACATACTGTCCAGGTTGGCAGTTAACACTTCGTCCCACTGCTCCCAGCTCATCTTCTTGAACATACCGTCACGAGTAATACCCGCATTGTTAACCAGTACATCAACTGTACCACCGGTAAGCTCTTCCACTGTTTTGATACAAGCTTCACAGGAAGCTGTATCTGTTACGTCTCCATATGCTACTTCGATATCGAAACCCAGTTCATGCTGGGTAGCCTGCCAGGCTTTCGCTTTCTCGTGATTACCGCCAGAGTTATATCCAGCTACAACTTTGAATCCCGCTTTAACAAGCTCCTGACAGATAGATGTACCTAAACCACCAGTACCACCAGTTACCAGAGCAACCTTTTGACTCATAAGTTCACACCCCTTTGCGTTGCAACTCTATAGATCGGTCATCATGACCAATTTCTGTTTTAACGACCCTCGGCACAACCCTTGTGACGGCAGCCTTTAGAATTGTCTAACAACATTTATGCCACTTTTTATCTCTTGTAATCCTCAGCGGCTTTTCTTGTCATTTCTGTAGCTTTTGGAGATCTGTTTAAGTTCATCCTAGTGCCAAACAGATAAACACGCCATATCACGCGCACCAAAAGGTAGCAGCAAAAAACAACGGTATCATGACACCTGGTTATAATTGGATAGGACCAAATGCTAAATTAGACTAAGAGACTAGAACCTAACAAAGCTTATTCTGAAAACGGATCATCCCAAACCAGGCAACCAGTGCTGTACAAGCGTTGGCAACAACCAACGCAACAAACATCCCCTTCAGATCAAAAAAATGACTACCTATCCACCCAAGGGGCACATAGAAAACAAACAGGCGGATCAGACTAACTCGCATCGCGCGCAGAGGTTGATGCAGCGCATTAAAGGCCGATGAACTAAGAAAGGTCGTCGCCTGGAAACCGAACCCCAGAGGCACGATAAGTATCCACAGGGTCAGCCAACGAGAAACTGAAGGATCTGATGTAAATAACGCAGCAACCCAACCCGCAAAGAGAGCGAGCAACAGATACACCAGTAGTTGCCACAGTAATGAAAATTGGATAGAGGCCTGATAGGCCAGTTTTACCCGCCCCAGATGCCCAGCCCCGTAGTTTTGCGAAATAACCGGGGGTAACGTCATCGACAGTGCCAGACAAACCAGCAACGACAGGGATTCGATACGATTCCCAACACCAAAGGCAGCCACAGCTTCAGGGCCGTGTTCAGCAACGATCGCTGTCAGCACGCCATTTGCGAGAGGTGTCATCATATTGGACACAGCGGCAGGAAGGCTGATCTTCAGCACCGCAACCCAATTGTGTGCCAGCGTTGGCCATTCAAGCCAGGTCAACAGCAGTATCCGTTTAACCTTGGCCAGCACACCCAATGCAAAGAGAGAGGTTAATGACCAGGCGATAAGAGATGCGATTGCCGCACCCTCAATACCCATCGCCGGTATCCATCCCCAGCCGAAGATCAGCACTGGGTCCAACAGGAAATTCACCAGCGATGAGCCGAGCATCAACAGTGCAGGAAATTTGGTATCTCCTGACGCCCTGAAGGTACTGTTACATACCATGTTCAGGACCATAAAGATCGCGGCAAAGAACCAGATGCTCATATACCCGGTAATCATCGGCAAAAGCCTTTCGGTGGCGCCCATCAACCTGGCAATAGATTCAAGTGCAAATTGCCCGACGAAACCTACAATTGCCGTAATCAACACCGACATCAGCAGATTATCCGTTGCCAGACGTGCAACACGTTCTGACTCCCCTCGTCCTATAAGATGAGCCAGCGTTGCCGAGGTTCCAACCCCCAGACCTATCGCGAGGCTGGTTATCGAAAAGCTGATTGGGAACGTAAAAGCCAGTGCCGCCAGAGCCTCGGTCCCCAAGCGGCCTACAAACCAGGCATCGGCCAGATTGAACAACATCAGGCCTACGATGCCAAACATCATCGGTACAGTCATTCTGACCAGCAATGGCTGAATTGGATCTTCTAATACATTGGCTCTTTTCGTCATGCTGGCACTATACAGAAAAATTAGATCCACTCCCTACGTTAAGCGTTAAAATAACCAATTGAAACTACGAGGGAGTTACCTTTCATTGAACCTGCTACTGCTAACTGAAAATGACCTGATCTCAAATCAAATGGCGCGCATTGATGATTATCGTTTTACTCACATGTGCAGCGTCCAGCAAATCAGGATTGGTGACCAGATCAGATGTGGTTTGCTTGATGGCGATCTAGGAACGGCAGAGATAACCGCAATTGAATCTGACCACCTGATGCTCAACTTCAATCTGGACCGATCGCCCCCACCCCCGTTACCAGTGACACTTGTTATGGCGTTACCACGCCCCAAGATGTTGAAGCGTACCTTCCAGACAATCGCCGCTATGGGCGTTAAAAAACTAATTCTGATTAACGCCTACCGCGTCGAAAAAAGCTACTGGTCATCCCCGCTGTTACAACCAAAAAAAATCGAAGAGCACCTGCGACTTGGACTTGAACAGGCAGGAGATACCCAGATCCCCGAAGTGTTAATCCGTAAACGTTTTAAACCCTTCGTAGAGGATGAGCTCCCGGCGCTTGCAAAGAACAGAAGAGCGCTGATCGCTCATCCATATAATGCCCTCCCTTGCCCCCCTGCGACACTGGAGGAAAGTGTTCTGGTCGTTGGGCCTGAGGGAGGGTTTATTCCCTATGAGGTGGAGTTGATGCAACTTCAGGGGCTACAGGCGATCAGTCTGGGACAGCGTATACTCCGAGTGGAAACGGCTGTCCCGGCGCTACTGAGTCGACTGTTTTCTCTTCAGTAAGACTGATCCTGTCCGTTAGAGCGAAATCCGGAAACGATCCCAGTCAAACTGCTTACCGGGATCGGTCTTTCTGTCTGGA
>JBFEXW010000168.1:0-5120 GCA_041562495.1 Marinobacterium sp.
AAGAGAGTTTCGGTCATGTGGAGAAAGAGGAGCGCTATCTGTTCGAAAGCGGTGAACCTATTGTCAATCAGGTTCGTCAGGAGGTTTGGCGTAATGGTGAACGTGTCTGGAATCAGTACACCAAGATGCCAATATTTGATGCTTTTGGCGAAGTTACCGGGCTCTATGGTTATGCTCATGATGTGACCGATAAAAAGCGCAGTGAGCAGCTGATCTGGCGTCAGGCTAACTATGATCATCTTACCCAGTTGCCGAATCGTCGTCTGCTGGGGGATCGTTGGCACGGTGCCTGGCAGTCTCATCTGAGGGATAAAAAGAGCATCGGGCTTCTGCTTCTCGATCTTGATGGCTTTAAGATGATCAATGACTCTAAGGGACATCAGGCTGGTGAGGGGGTGTTGATCAGCGTTGCAGAACGTCTGCGCAGGTGTACCCGGGGCAAGGATACGGTGGCGCGCCTGAGTGGCGATGAGTTCGCGATTCTGGCGACCGATATCAAAGTGGAATCGGATCTGGATGTGGTGATTTCGAAGGTGGTTCGCCAATTTAGTGAACCGTTTATTATCGATCGCGAAGAGGTGGTTATTTCGGCGAGCCTGGGTGTGGCGCTGGCACCTCGTGATGGTTCGGACCTTGATTCCATGATGATGTACGCCGATCAGGCGCTACATGCGGCTAAAAGGGTGGCTGGCACCAGCTACCGTAAGTTCAGTGCTGAGCTCCATGAGGCTGTTTCAAAGCAGTTTACACTGGGTAATGACCTCAGATACGCGTTGCGAAACCGCGAGTTTACGCTTAATTTTCAGCCAATCATCGACCTTGAAACCGGTAAGGCGGTTAAAGTGGAGACGCTGATACGTTGGCACCACTCAGTTCGTGGTTGGGTATCACCGGTTGATTTCATTCCTGTCGCCGAACAGACTGGACAGATTGTGCAGATTGGTGACTGGGTGTTCCGCGAAGCGGTCGCGACAGTGGCCCGTATCAATCAGGAGAAAGGTCTCAATATTGGCGTATCGGTTAATGTCTCTCCCCGTCAGTTGCAGGCCGATAACTTTGATCCTGATGACTGGCTTGAGTACATGTCTGACCAGGGACTGAATCCGGAACTGATGGTGATTGAGATCACGGAAGGGCTGTTTCTAGATCCGGATGAGAAGGTGCTTAGGGCGCTGGACAGATTTTCCAGTCAGGGTGTTCGAGTTTCTCTCGATGACTTTGGAACCGGCTATGCATCTATCTCTTTTCTGGAAAACTTTGAGATCGATGTATTGAAGCTGGATCAGGCCTTTGTCCGTGATTCAGAGCGCTCACCCAAGCGCCGTATTCTTTCTGAGGCGATTATCAACATGGCTAAGGCGCTGGAGTTTGAGATTGTTGCTGAGGGGATAGAGACTCAGGAGCAGGCGGACTGGATTAAGGCCGCAGGTTGTGAGTTTGGTCAGGGGTACTACTTCTCCAAACCGCTGACCGAAGGGCGTCTCGAGGAGTATCTCGAGGGGCTGTAAAAAAGGCTGCATTCAGCAGCCTTATCTCCGGGTTAAAGACGCTTATCAAAGCGTCAGATAGACCATTAGTAAGCCTGTCGCTGACATCACGATCGTGTAGGGCAGCGCCATAATCACCATTCGTCCGTATGACAACCTGATCAGAGGCGCGACAGCTGAGGTTAGCAGGAACAGGAAGGCTGCCTGACCGTTGGGGGTGGCCACTGAAGGGATATTGGTACCGGTATTGATCGCCACTGCAAGATTGTCGAAGTGCGCTTTATCGATTGTTCCGTTATGCAGGGCGTCAGATATCTCGTTGATATAGACGGTTGCAACAAATACATTATCGCTGATCGCAGAGAGCAGACCGTTAGCGATAAAAAAGATCGCTGGTTGCTGTGAGGGGCTCATCGCCAGCGCGTGAGCGATAATCGGCTGGAACAGGTGCTGGGAGTGAATCACTGATACAACGGTGAAAAATACCACCAGCAGCGCGGTAAATGGCAACGCTTCTTCAAAGGCTTTACCAATTTGATGCTCTTCCGTAATCCCGTTAAATGCGGTTAAAAGAATAATTACGGTCAGCCCTATAAGACCTACAGCGGCGAGATGGAACGCAAGTCCTAAAATTAGGAAGAGTGCAACAAGTCCCTGAACGACGAGTGTCACTTTGTGCTTTTTGGTATGTTTGCTGTACTGCTCCTCTTCGTGGCTTAGCAGAATCTGTCTGACCGTTGGCGGCAGTTTTCCGCCGTAGCCGAAGAGTTTAGTTTTCTCAAGTACAATACAGGTAAGCAGACCCATAACCAGTACCGGTAGCGTAATGGGTGCCATCTTTACGAAGAACTCGACAAAGCTCCAGCCCGCACGATCAGCGATTACCAGATTCTGCGGTTCGCCTACCAGGGTACACACACCACCGAGCGCGGTACCTATAGCGCCGTGCATCAGCAATGAACGCAGAAATGACCGAAACTCGTCAAGTTCAGCGCGCTGATCTGCTGCGACGTGCTGGTCGTCTGAATGGTCATGTTCCGGAATATGCTGGCGTCCTGATGCGACTCGGTGATAGACCGCGTAGAAGCCAACACCGACAGAGATAAATACCGCTGTAACGGTTAATGCATCCAGAAATGCAGAAAGGAAGGCGGCAGAAGCTGAAAAAATTAGCGATAGCATTATCTTGGAGTGGATTCTGACCAGAATTCGGCTAAACAGCCAGAGCAGCAGGTCTTTCATGAAATAGATACCGGCAACCATAAACATCAGCAGCAGTATCACTTCAAGGTTTGCTTCAACCTCATGACTTACGCTTTCAGCGGATGTCATGCCGATGACCACCGCTTCAATCGCTAACAGCCCACCCGGTTGCAACGGATAGCATTTCAACGCCATCGCGAGGGTAAATATAAACTGGAAAATGAGAATCCAGCCAGTCACTACTGGACCAACTGTGTAGAGTAGAATAGGGTTGGCCAGCAGGAAGAGAATGATCAGCTGCTTATACCAAACAGGCGAGTTGCCCATAAAGTTTTGGCTCAGTGCTGCCATAGTCGGTTGCTTCATTTTGTTATATTCCTGAGTTACAACGATATTAAATTTTAGCATATCAGCTTTGACTGCTCAGGCAGAGTAAATTTTCAGTAAATCGCTAAAAAACACTCTACCGTTGAGCGACATCAAAACGGAGTTCAGCTTGCGATACCTTATAGCTTGTAAAAATCGTTTATTTACCGATAAACGACAGCAGTTGTTGCTTTCTGGCAGCGCAATTGAAACAGCAGGGGTTAATATAGCATCTGATGCGGAAAAATTACCGATCCAGGTCAATTTGACGCTGCTGATTCTCAGTTCAGTGCCTGAGCGGTTCGAGCCGCTGGATCTCAGGGAGCATCTTGCTACGCTGAGCGAGTCTGACTATCAGAGCATCGCCAGAGCTCAGCATCTGTTGCACTGGCGAACCAGTAATCGCTTTTGCGGAGTTTGTGCCAATGAGCTGGCACTTGATACGACTGAATTCTCGTTGGCATGTCAGAACTGCGATAACCGCCAGTATCCCAGGATATCGCCCTGTATCATTGTGCTCGTTGAAGATGGTGACAGATTGCTTCTGGCTCATAATGTTCGTTTTCCGGATAACCGTTTCAGCACGCTGGCCGGTTTTATTGAGGCGGGTGAAACGGCTGAACAGGCGGTAGCACGGGAAATTAAAGAGGAGGTGGGTATCGAGGTTTCGGGTATAAGGTATTTTAAAAGTCAGACCTGGCCCTTTCCTGACTCGTTGATGCTTGCTTTCTTTGCTGACTATGCCGGAGGCGAGATACAGCCGGATGGCGTCGAGGTCAGTGAGGGGCGTTGGTTTAGGGTTGAGCAGCTTAATGAGGTTTCTCTGCCTCCCGAGTTCGCCATTTCACGCCAACTGATCGACGACTGGGTCAGGCGTCAGGGAGAGTCTGTTTAAAAGCGCCGTGCAATGATCTGAGTTTAGTGGCGGAAAAGTTTGCCCAGTCTTGTGGCCAGCATCAGATTGCCCTCAGCGCGTAACTGCCCTTTCATGAAGGCGCTCATACCATCCAGTTCGCCGGACACTACAGCGGCCAGAACTGCTTCGCTCAGATGTAGAGTAATATCTGGATCTGGGTGTTCGCCCCAGTTTGCAGTCAGTTCTGCGTTCCTGATGTCAAAGTGGAAGGGTTTGGCGTCGGTCAGCTGGAACTGATATACCGCGGTAAGTCCGCTGGAATTATCGGCGTTAAAGCGGTCATTAAGTTTTTCGAATATACGCTCTGCACTAAGTGGTTCTGACATCAGGAAGCCTATCTTTTAGGTTTAAAAACCGCCGTTTATGGTACTCTAGCGCGAGGAATTTATCGACCGGATTTCAAGGGGAATATCTTGACCGAGTTTCTGATGGACTATGGGTTGTTCTTTGCAAAAACCCTGACTTTTGTAATCGCGTTTGCCGCTATCCTTGGGCTGATAGCCGGTGCGGTTGCACGTAAAAAGAAGCATGATGAGGGTGAGCTGGAGGTGCGCTCCATTAACGAGCACTTCGAGGAGATGCAGGAAGCACTGGAATCCCAGGTGCTTGATGAGGTTGAGCTCAAGCAGCGAACCAAAGATGAGAAAAAGCGGCTCAAAGCTGAAGCTAAAGCTCGTAAGAAAGCGCTTAAATCGGGCGACATCAGCGAATCAGATGAACGTAAACGCATCTATTTGATCGATTTTTTTGGCGATATCCACGCAACTGATGCCGAAGCGATGCGTGAAGAGATCAGTGCCGTCCTTTCACTGGCGCGCTCTACTGATGAGGTAGTCGTCCGTCTGGAAAGCCCGGGTGGTCTGGTACACAGCTATGGTTTTGCCGCCTCCCAGTTGCAGCGTATCAAGCGTAAACAGATACCGCTGACGATCTGTGTTGATCAGGTGGCTGCCAGTGGTGGTTATATGATGGCCTGTATCGCGGATCGTCTGCTGGCGGCTCCTTTCGCGATAATCGGCTCGGTCGGCGTTGTAGCGCAGATGCCAAACTTTCATCGCCTGCTGAAACGTAACGATATTGACTATGAAGTGTTGACGGCTGGTGAATATAAACGGACTCTCACCGTTTTCGGCGAAAACACCGAAAAA
>JBFEXW010000169.1:0-5111 GCA_041562495.1 Marinobacterium sp.
AGAGCCATAATGGCCAACTACCAGCGTATTCTCGTCGCAGTTGATCTAACTGAAGAGTCCGATCAGGTTATCGAACGAGCTGTCGAAATTGCACGTCAGAATGATGCTGAGCTTAACCTGATCCACGTTATCGAGATCGTCAGCTTCGCCTATGGCGGAGATATTCCAATGGATCTCAGCTCAATTCAGGATCAGATGGATCAGCATGCACGTAAACGGATCGCTGAAAAAGCTGAAGCACTCGACTATCCGGTTAAACAAACCTATGTTGCAACAGGAAACACCGAAAGCGAAATCCACGAAGTTGCCGGCTCAATCGATGCTGATCTGATCATTATCGGCTCTCACGGCCGTCATGGTCTGGCTCTCCTACTGGGTTCAACTGCCAATGGTGTACTCCATGGCGCGGACTGTGACATCCTCGCCGTGCGGCTGAGTAGCAAAGAGAGCGGCTAATCCTGCATCGCTTCCAGTTCGACCCAACGCTCCATCAACTGCTCAACCTCAGATTCAAGTTGATGGAGCTTTTCCAGTTCAGCTGCCACCTGATCATGCGGCTGAGAATAAAAACTCTCCGCTGAACAAACCTGCTGCTGAACCTCAAGTGCCGCTTCCATGGACTCAACCTGCTGCGGCAGTGCATCAAGCTCACGCTGCAGCTTATAGGACAGTTTTTTGGTGCTTTTCGCTACCTCTGGAGCCGCCTTAGGCTGCTCCGCTTTCTCTGTTTTTTCAGGTTTCGCAACAACAAGCTCAGGACGCTGACGCAACCAGTCGTGATACCCCCCGACATACTCATTGATCTGCGCATCACCTTCAAACACGAGCGTGCTGGTCACGATATTATCCAGAAAACGACGATCATGGCTGACCAGAAGCAGAGTACCCTGATACTCCATTAGAATCTCTTCAAGCAGCTCCAGCGTCTCTATATCAAGGTCGTTGGTCGGCTCATCAAGCACCAGCAGGTTAGAGGGCTGACTGAACAGCTTAGCCAGCATAACGCGGTTGGTTTCTCCGCCCGACAACGCTTTAACCGGGGTTCTGGCGCGCTCCGGAGTGAACAGAAAATCCTGAAGATAACTGATTATATGACGTGACCGGCCGTTGATATCGATACTTTCGCGACCACCTGAGACGTTATCGATGATACTTTTGTCAGGATCCAACTGGCCACGCAACTGATCAAAATAACCAACAACCAGTTGGCTGCCAGCGCGGACACTGCCGGTATCGGGCACCTGATTACCAAGAATGATTCGTAGCAGTGTGCTTTTCCCGGCACCGTTAGGGCCGATCAGACCAATGCGGTCACCACGCTGAATTCTCAGACTGAGATCTTTTATGATCGGCTGAGACTCGTAAGTGACACTGACGTTTTTCAGCTCCGCAACCAGCTTGCCGGACTTCGCCGCTTCTTCAACATCAAAGCGTGCTTTACCCTGAAGTTCACGACGATCCTTGCGCTCCACGCGCAGCTGTTTCAAAGCACGTACTCGCCCCTCATTACGGGTACGACGCGCCTTGATTCCCTGACGGATCCAGCGCTCCTCCTGTGCCAGTTTCTTATCAAACTCTGCGTTATGACGTGCCTCCTCCTCGAGAAGCTTCTCTTTGCGTTCGAGATAGCTCTGGTAGTTTCCGGGGAAAGATGTCAGATGACCACGATCCAGTTCGATAATTCGAGTTGCCAGACGATCAACCAGTGCACGGTCATGAGAGATAAACAGCAGACCGCCCCTGAAATCCAGTAGCAACTGCTCGAGCCACTCAATCGTCTCAATATCCAGATGGTTAGTAGGCTCATCAAGCAGCAGCAGATCTGGTTGCTGTACCAGAGCGGCGCCCAAAGCAGCGCGACGACGCCAGCCACCGGAAAGCTCCGACATCAGCTTATCCTGTGGCAGCTCCAGCTCGCTCAACACGCGTTCAAGACGCTGCTCCATCGACCAGGCATCGCGTGCATCAAGTTCGTGGTGAAGACGCTCAACCGCTTTCATATCCGCTTTTTCACCCTGAGCGAGCAGTTGATCATACTCATCTCTGAGCTTTTTAATCCCCTGAACACCCTCTGAAACCACCGAGGCCACTGTGCGCTCATCTGCCGCCGGCAGGGACTGAGGAAGCTCGGCTATTTTAGCGACGGGGTTAAACCAAACCTGTCCGGAATCCACATCCTGACGGCCCGCGAGAATACTGATTAACGTCGATTTACCGGTACCATTGGTACCAACCAGTGCAACTCGTTCACCCGCTTCAACCTGCAACTCAACATGATCAAGTATGGCGCGTGGACCAAAGCTTAATGAGACTTCATCAAAACGGATCAGGGACATAAAACTGCTCTATAAAGGGGTAAAGCAGGGTATTTTACCTCAGATACAGGCACGATGGACCAATATGAAATCGACTCATATCTACAAATTAGGGATGAAGTTTTTTTCCGACTGTACGATAGTAAGAAAGAGCCAGAGAGTTTTTCTTAGTAAGTGGGTGATATCTTGTTTACGCAGCGTCGCATAACGCATAAAAAAAGAACCCGCGCCCTGATTTCCGGGTTGGCATTGGGGTGTTTATTAATATCAGGCCCGCTTCAGGCTGATATCACAGAGCAGCGACAAGCATTTCTTGAGGCTGAACAACTTGCCAAAAACGGAAAACTGAACGCAGATGACCCTAGGGTACTCGCCCTGAAGGATTACCCACTTTATCCCTACCTTGAGTTTTATCGTTTATCTGCATTGGATTCAGGTTTAACACCCAGTGTGGTCAACAGATTTAGCCAGCAGTTTCCCGATTCTCATCTTGAAGGGCTACTCAGGTACCGTCTTACCCAGCAACTCGGTGCAAAAAAACACTGGGACAACTACATCACGAGCTACAACCAATTAGATAACCCCAGCACCGAAATGCAGTGTCTCTTTATTGAAGCTCAGCTGGCCGCTGGCGATCATCAGTCAGGCCTCGCACTGGCAACAAAACTCTGGCAGGAGGGGCATTCACAGCCGGATGAATGCGACCCTGGCTTTGAACAACTAATCAAAGAAAAGGCGATCAGTAGCGATATAGCACTAAGTCGCGTACTTAATGCGCTAGATGAAGGTAACAGCGGTCTTGCCAAATACGCCTCCCGGTTTATTGTAAAAGCCGACGCAAAAAGCATCGCCAACAAGGCTCAGGCAATCTATAGCGATCCGGACCAGATTCTCTCTCTCAGCCAGACTCCCGGAAACCTTAAACCCTACCTCGCACGTATACAGCACATCGCCATACGGCGGGCTTACCGCAGTTCATTTAATAAAGCTTATGATCTGCTGATTGCGCTGGGGGATCGCCTGATCTTGAGCCAGGCAAACACCAGCCTGTTACAACGCGTCGGCATCCGCATCGCCAAAGACCTTAACCCGGAAGATGAAAAACGACTGGCCCGTCTGGATTCTGGATTTACAGCGCCGGAGCTGACTGAATGGCGTATACGTTTAGCGCTTTACGAACAGGACTGGAAGCGCGCGTTAGTCTACATCGGGAAGCTTCCCTCAGAGATGCAGAATGAAGGCCGCTGGCATTATTGGCACAGTATCGCTGATAGCAGGATCCAGCTCCAGACTCCCGACTTTGGAACACTTCCTGCCGAGAGAAGTTTCTATGGTTTCATGTCGGCCGAAAGAAGTGGTCAGAGTTATCAGCTCAACCAGCAATCGCCCAGATTTACCGATGAGATTTACCAACCATTGAGCGACTCGGTCCAGATGGCGCGTATTAAAGAACTCATAGCATTAGACCGCTATCAGGTTGCACGCTCCGAGTGGAACCAATGGAAAACAGCTCTCGACTCTCAGGGCCGTCAGGCGGTAGCCCACCTTATGCGCGATATGGACTGGTACCAACAAGGGATTATTACAGCGGCCTACGAAGGCTTATGGAACGACCTGCAACTGCGCTTCCCGACTGTGTATATGGATCACTTTTCCAAACATGCCAGCAAGCAGAATATTGATCCGATCTGGGCGTTGGCAATTTCACGTCAGGAGAGCGCTCTCTTCCCCTGGGCACGTTCAAGCGTTGGTGCACGAGGCCTGATGCAACTAATGCCAAGAACTGCAAAACATACCGCAAAGCTGATAGGTATCCGATATCCCGGCACCGACAGTCTCTATGATCCAGCCGTGAATATTCGACTGGGAACTGCCTATCTTTCAGAGATGTATCAGAAGTTTGATGGTAATCGTGTTTACGCCAGTGCAGCATACAATGCCGGACCACACCGGGTCACCCGCTGGCTTCAACAGGGGCACAGCCTACCGCTGGATATCTGGATAGAAACGATCCCGTTCGATGAGACCCGTAACTATGTTCAGAATGTACTGAGTTTTGCACTTATCTACGGAGAGATGAACGGACAGCGTCGCAAACTATTCAACGAACAGGAGCAGGCTCAATTCCGTGTAGCTATGCGTTGAGCTTAGTTAAAAACTCACTAAGTTGGGTGGCATCAAACGGCCAGTGTAGCTCTGCGCCCGCCTCAGGTTCACGCAACACCGGAATCAGGGTACCATACTGTTCGACCAGTTGATCATCAAACGCGATATCCACCAGATCAACCTCGAACTTTTCCGGATCCACGCCCGCAACCAGCAATGGCACCGCCAGTTCACACAGGTGACACCCTTCAGTCGTTAACAGCTCCAACAGCCTCATTTTCTCTCCTTAAATAACCAATATCACACCCTTGCTGCATTGCAACAATTACAACCTTTTAGTAACTTGTCCAGCATAGAATCAACAGGTATTCTGAAATTCTTGTAGCAAGCGGTACTCTGAAGTCTAGCTGCCCAACCTTGAGGACATTATCCGATGGACAACCAAAGCCCGAGCCCAGTCGATCCGCAGGAGTTTATCAACTTCGTCAGCGCTGAGACGCAAAAGCTGCTTGATAACTTCTCCGCCTCAGGTGGCGATGACATCTTTAAACAGTTCACCCGATCCTGGACCGAACTGGCTACACGTTCACTTGAAGATCCCACGATCTGGATACGTGCTATAGCAGATTACCAAACAGCACAGTTCAATCTATGGAAGAACCTTTTGACCGGCAACGTGTCGGAAAATCC
>JBFEXW010000170.1:0-5077 GCA_041562495.1 Marinobacterium sp.
ATAAGAAATAATTGTTCAAACAAAAGCTTAGGAAAAAAGGCCTGAGCTGATTAGCTGCGGACCGATCTGTATGCCGCGTAGCGAGTAAAAATGCCGAAGGATCTCGGTATATAAGGGAGAAAACAGGTGCAAGATATTTTAGATGACATTGATCCGATTGAAACGGATGAGTGGTTAGGCGCTCTCGAATCGGTTGCCAAAAATGACGGTAATGAGCGAGCGAAGTACCTCCTTTCTAAGCTTGGTGATAAAGCAGCTGAGCTGGGTGTTGAAAACCTTTCACAACTCACAACACCTTACAAAAACACAATTTCCGCAAAAGATGAGCCGCCTCTTCCAGGTGATATGTTCATGGAGCGCCGTATTCGCTCCTTTATCCGTTGGAACGCAATGGCGATGGTTATGCGCGCCAATGACAACGATGAAGGATTGGGCGGTCACATCTCCTCATTCTCATCTTCTGCAACACTTTACGATATTGGCTTCAATCACTTCTTCCGCGGTAACGAAGGTGAGCAGGATGCCGATATGGTGTTCTTCCAGGGGCATATCTCTCCGGGTATCTATGCACGTGCATATCTCGAAGGTCGTCTGACAGAAGAGCAGCTCGATAACTTCCGTCGTGAAGTTGATGGCAATGGTCTGTCATCTTATCCGCACCCCTGGCTGATGCCTGACTTCTGGCAGTTCCCAACAGTATCTATGGGTCTGGGACCTATTCAGGCAATATATCAGGCTCACGTCATGCGCTATCTGTCGGCTCGTGAGCTGGTTAAGCGCGGTGACCGTAAGGTCTGGGCGTTCCTTGGTGATGGTGAGTGTGATGAGCCTGAGTCTCTGGGCGCTATCTCTCTTGCTGGTCGCGAAGGTCTGGAAAACCTGATCTTTGTTGTTAACTGTAACCTGCAGCGTCTTGATGGTCCTGTGCGTGGTAACGGCAAGATTGTTCAGGAGCTTGAAGGCGTATTCCGCGGTGCAGGCTGGAACGTTGTTAAATGTCTCTGGGGTCGCCACTGGGATCCGTTGTTCGAGCGTGACAGCAAGGGTCTGCTGCAGAAACGCATGGATGAAGTGGTCGATGGTGAGCTGCAGAATATGAAGGCGAACGGTGGTGCATACACCCGTGAGCACTTCTTCGGCAAGTATCCAGAACTGGCTGAGATGGTTAAGGATATGTCGGATGACGACATCATGAACCTTAACCGCGGTGGCCATGACCCATATAAGGTTTATGCAGCTTATCAGGCAGCAGTAGAGCACAAAGGTCAGCCAACTGTTATTCTGGCTCAGACCGTTAAAGGTTATGGTACAGGTAAATCGGGTCAGGCGAAAAACGATACTCACTCGATGAAAAAAGTAGCGATGGATGATCTGAAGGATTTTCGTGATCGCTTCAATATTCCGGTCGCTGATGAGCAGTTGAAAGAGCTGCCGTACTATCGTCCTGCGCCAGATTCTCCAGAGATGAAATACATGCTGGGCGCGCGTGAGAAGCTGGGTGGCTTCTATCCGGTACGTCGTACTGAGTTTGAAAAACTGGAGATTCCGGCGCTTGATACCTTCAGTGGTCAGCTTAAATCGAGCGGTGAGCGTTCGCTTTCTACTCAGATGGCATTCAACCGTGTTCTGAGCAGCGTTGTTAAAGACAAGAACATGGGTAGTCGTGTCGTGCCAATCGTGCCTGATGAAGCACGTACCTTCGGTATGGAGGGTATGTTCCGTCAGTTGGGTATCTACTCATCTGCGGGGCAGAAGTACACGCCACACGATTCTGATCAGATCATGTTCTACAAAGAGAGTAAAACAGGTCAGATTCTTGAAGAGGGTATCAACGAAGCCGGTGCATTCTCGGCCTGGCTGGCTTGTGCTACCTCCTACTCAAACTCAAACTGCACACTGGTGCCTTTCTACATCTTCTACTCGATGTTTGGCTTCCAGCGCGTTATGGATCTGACCTGGGCGGCAGGTGATTCTCAGGCTCGCGGCTTCCTGATCGGTGCTACGTCTGGCCGTACTACACTGAACGGTGAAGGCCTGCAGCATCAGGATGGTCATAGCCATCTGATGGCGCAGATGATTCCGAACTGTGTGTCTTATGATCCAACCTACGGTTATGAAATTGCTGTAATCATGCAGGACGGTATGCGTCGCATGTATCAGGAGCAGGAAAACAAGTTCTACTACGTCACTACACTTAACGAAAACTACCAGCATCCAGAGATGCCTCAGGGCGCTGAAGAGGGGATCGTTAAAGGGATGTACCTGCTGGAACAGGGTAAGGATTCTGATCTCAAAGTTCAGCTGTTTGGTTGTGGTTCTATTCTGCGTGAAGTGCGTGAAGCAGCAACTCTGCTGCGTGAAGAGTTTGGTGTTGAGGCAGATGTATGGAGTACTACATCAATCAACGAACTGACACGTGAAGCTATGGGTGTCTCCCGCTGGAACATGCTCCATCCTGAGCAGGAGCAGCGTGAGAGCTATATCGAGCAGTGCCTGAAGGGTCATGAAGGACCTGTTATCGCATCAACTGACTATATGCGTATGTATGCTGACCAGTTGCGTGAATACATTCCACGCCGCTACAAGGTTCTGGGTACTGACGGCTTCGGTCGTTCAGATACACGCAGCAAACTGCGTAGCTTCTTCGAGGTGAACCGCTACTACGTTGCTGTGGCAGCACTGAAAGCGCTTCAGGAAGAGGGTAAGGTTAAAGGTTCGGTTGTCGCTCAGGCGATTCAGAAATTCAACATCGATCCTGAAAAAGCAGCGCCTTGGACGCTGTGATTCGGTTTGAAAATCTGAAGACTTCGTAAGGAGATAAGTGTGAGCACAATTACAGTTAACATTCCGGATCTCAGTGGTGCATCAGACGTTGATGTTATTGAAGTTCTCGTTCAGCCCGGTGAAACCGTGGCTGAAGGTGACAGCATCATTACCCTGGAGACCGATAAGGCATCAATGGAAGTGCCAGCACCTCAGGCAGGTAAGATTGTATCGCTGAGCGTTAAAGAAGGTGATCAGGTCAACGAAGGTGATCTGATGATGGAGCTTGAGGTCGAGGGTGCAGAAGCGCCTGAGTCGGAGCCTGAAGCTCCAGCCGCCGAAGTAGCTCCTGCAACTGCAGCCGCTGAAGTGGCTCCAGCAACTGCAACTGCAGTCGCAGCGATTGAGCAGGTTCTTATTCCTGATCTGAGTGGTGCAGAAGATGTAGACGTTATCGAAGTCCTGGTTAAGGCAGGTGATAGCGTTGAAGAAGGTGATAGTCTGATCACTCTGGAAACTGATAAAGCATCGATGGAAGTTCCTGCCCCTAAAGCGGGTGTCATTGTATCGATGAAGATCAGTGAGGGAGATAAGGTCAACGAAGGTGATCTGCTGCTCGAGCTTGAAGTGGCAGGTGTTGCATCTGTTGCAGCGGTTCCTGACGTGGCAGTAACGCCTGCGGCTTCATCGGAAGCCTCTGCGCCAGTAGCGGTAACGCCGGTGTCGGGTGGTGTTGAGAACGTTCTGGTTCCTGATCTGAGTGGCGCAGCCGATGTTGATGTCATCGAAGTGTTGGTTAAGGATGGCGACACCGTCGCTGAAGGTGACAGTCTGATCACTCTGGAAACTGATAAAGCATCGATGGAAGTACCTGCACCTAAGGGTGGTGTGGTGAAATCGATGAAGATCAAAGAGGGTGATAAGGTTAACGAAGGCGATCTGCTGCTCGAGCTTGAAGTGGTTGGTGTTGCGCCTGTGGCGGCTCCAGTAGCTGCAGCGGCTCCAGCTCCAGCTCCAGCGAAAGCTCCATCTACTCCAGCGGCAGCAGCACCGGCGGCTAAGTCTGCTGCAGCAACTACCGATCTGGTTGAACTCGAAAAACGCAACAGGCAGGTTCATGCGGGTCCGGCTGTTCGTGCGACTGCCCGTGAATTTGGCGTTGATCTGAATCTGGTGTCTGGATCTGGCCGTAAAGGTCGTATCCTGAAAGAGGATGTGCAGACATACGTTAAAGGTGCTCTGAAGAAACTGGCGGAAGCGCCTGCAGGTGGTGTAGTCACTGGTGGAAGCGGAATCCCGGCTATCCCGGCAGTGGACTTCAGCAAGTTCGGCGAGATTGAGAAGGTTAAGCTGAGCAAGATCGATAAGATCACACGTGACAACATGTCGCGTTGCTGGCTGAACATCCCTCATGTAACACAGTATGATGATGCTGATATCACTGAGCTTGAGGCATTCCGTAAGTCGATCAAGGATGAAGCGGCGAAGCAGGGTGTTAAACTGACGCCTCTGCCGTTCCTGATCAAAGCGGCTGCGATCTGTCTGAGTCGTCATCAGAAGTTTAATGCGTCGCTTGATGCTGATGGTGAACATATTGTTTATAAGAAGTATGTGAACATCGGTATCGCAGTTGATACACCGAACGGTCTGATGGTGCCAGTGATCAAGGATGCTGATAAGAAGAGTATCTACGAACTGTCTAACGAAACGATTGAACTGGCTGCTAAGGCTAAGGATCGTAAACTCAAGCCGAATGAGATGCAGGGCGCATGCTTTACCATTTCAAGTCTGGGTGGCATTGGTGGTACAGGCTTTACGCCGATCGTTAATGCGCCTGAGGTGGCGATTCTGGGTGTTTCGAAAGCGGATATTAAGCCGCGTTGGAACGGAAAAGAGTTTGAGCCTCGCATGATGCTGCCGCTCTGTCTGTCTTATGATCACCGGGCGATCAACGGTGGTGATGCAGGCCGCTTCCTGACAGAACTGAATGCTCTGTTGAGTGATATTCGCCGTCTGGCTCTCTAAGTTAGTCTAAAGACTGCGTACTACGGGCTCCTTTGGGAGCCCGTTTTGTTTTATGTGAGTAAATTCTGGCAGCAGTAAATAAAAGTGACTATTCTTAGTGAAACTTGCTATTCGCCTTGTTTGGCTGCGAATGAAGGATAGAACGATGAAAGGTCATAACTGGCATTTGTTGCCATTGCTGGTCACTCTGGTTGCGCCGTTAAGTGTACAGGCGAAAACATTAAAAGAGACTATTGTTGATGCGCTTGGTTCCCATCCTGTTCAGGGTCGGGTATCGGAACGCCATGCG
>JBFEXW010000171.1:0-5065 GCA_041562495.1 Marinobacterium sp.
GCTTTCGATAACGCCATATCAGCACAGGCAGCGATCGATAAACATATCGAATCTCCCGTTTCCGGGGATGCAGATATACTGATTGCGCCCGATCTTGAAGCGGGCAATATGATCGCCAAACAACTGGTCTATATGGCAAATGCGAAATCTGCCGGTCTGGTGGTTGGATCACGCGTACCGATCATACTGACCAGCCGTTCCGAGGGCGCATTACCCCGCCTGGCCTCCTGCGCTCTGGCATCTCACATGGTCCACCACGGCAAAAAACTCTAAGCATGCAGATCCTGACGCTAAACGCAGGCTCCTCCAGTCTTAAAGCGGCGCTTTACTGGCTGGAAGAGGGCCGGTTAAGCGCACGCTTAAGAGCTGACCTGACGGGACTAGGCAGAGAGAAAGCCATACTCCAACTCACTACAGATCACCAACAACAGCATTTTGAGTGGAATACGGTTCTGGGCACCGACCAAATTTTGGGTGACTGTGTTGACCTGATACTCAGCCATGTAGATGAGGGTGAGAAGCTGGTATTTTCCCATCGTGTGGTTCATGGCGGCACGGTGTTCTCGGAGGCTCAGCTAGTGAACACTGAGGTTCTCAGCCAGCTCAAAAAGTTTATTTCTCTGGCGCCTTTGCACCAGCCGCATAACCTGCACCTGATCGAGCTGGTACGAGCGCGACATCCGGAAATTCTCTCTGTCGCCTGTTTCGATACCATGTTTCATGCATCTCAACCCGAGCTGGAGGCCTGCTACGCCCTTCCCAAAGCCGTGCGCGACCTTGGCATACGGCGTTACGGTTTTCATGGACTGAGTTACGAATTTATCGCCCAACACCTGCAACTGGCGAATCAACCAGACAGCCGTAATGTGGTTCTGCATCTAGGTGCAGGCGCTTCAGCCTGTGCCATGCGCGGTGCTTTATCTCAGGCAACCAGTATGGGGTTCTCTGCGGTTGATGGATTGCCGATGGGATCGCGTACCGGACAACTGGATCCGGGTGTGCTGCTATTCCTGCTAGCCGAAGGCTGGACCCTGGAGCAGTTGGAAAATCTGCTTTACAGAGAAAGTGGCTGGCTGGGACTCTCAGGAACCAGCAGTGATATGCAACAGCTACTGGATTCTGACAAGGCAACAGCCAAATTCGCGGTTGAACACTTCTGCTACCACATCGCTTTGGAGATTGGGCGCCTGAGCGCAGCGCTTGAAGGCATTGATAACCTGATATTCACCGGCGGTATCGGAGCACATAGTGCAGAGATTCGTAACCGGGTCGCAAAGCGCCTTAACTGGCTGGGAGTTAAGTTGGATTCAAATGCCACAGGTGAGCTGATCAGCCATAACACCAGCAAGGTACGCGTCTACGCAATCGAAACAAACGAGGAGCTGATGCTCGCTCAACATGCGGCAGATATTATTAAGATATAGTTGATCAACTCAACTGCCGCTGACGAACAATCTCAAAAAGCGCCACACCCGTCGCGACCGAGACATTGAGACTGCTGACTTCACCTGCCATCGGGATATTAACCAGCAGATCACAGTGTTCCCGAGTCAGGCGGCGCATCCCTTTTCCTTCAGCACCCATCACCAGTGCGGTTGGTCCGGTCAGGTCTGACTGATAGATTGAACCGGTCGCCTCACCCGCTGTACCAACTATCCAGATACCCTGCTCCTGAAGCATCTTTAATGTACGCGCCAGATTGGTTACCTGAAAATAGGGAACGGTTTCGGCAGCACCACAGGCCACCTTGGAAGCTGTTGCATTCAACGGAGCTGATTTATCACGCGGTGCAATCACCGCATGCACGCCAGCCGCATCTGCGGTACGCAGACAGGCACCAAGATTATGAGGATCGGTAACGCCATCCAGCACCAGATAGAGCGGTACACCTTGTGCCGTAGACAGAAGGTTTTCAAGCTCTTTATCGCCCTTCTGCGGAATAGGCTTCACCTCAGCCAACACCCCCTGATGCACACCCTGCGCACGCTCATCGATCTTCTGTTTAGAGATCCATTCAATGCTGACACCGAGAGACTGAGCTTTACTGATAAGCTGATCGATACGCTGATCCTGACGACCTTTGAGCAGAAAGAGCTTTTTAATACGCTGAGGATCAAGGTCCAGTACCGTGTTAACCGCGTGTATGCCAAAAACCTGATCAGACTTCATATTCACCTCGTAATCCTGCGCAGGCAGCATTATCCCGATTTTCACTGGAACTTAACAGCCAGAAACGAAAAACCGCGCTCTTGGCGCGGTTTTCAAACACCTATCTGAATATCAGATTAGCTTTCGAGACCGGTAAATACACGGTCACGAATCTCTTGAACGCTACCAACACCCGGTACGTAAACATACTTAGGCGCATCTGCCGGGCTTTCATCAGCCCAGCCTTTGTAGTAGCTGATCAGAGGCTCAGTCTGCTCATGATATACGTTCAGACGCAGACGTACGGTTTCCTCTTTATCATCATCACGCTGCACCAGATCTTCGCCGGTCAGGTCATCCTTACCTTCTGCTTTTGGTGGATTGAATACAACGTGGTAGGTACGTCCTGAACCTGGGTGAACGCGACGGCCAGACATACGCTTGATGATCTCATCATCTTTGACATCGATCTCAACGACCGCATCCAGCGATACACCCGCTTCTTTCAGTGCGTCAGCCTGAGGAATAGTGCGCGGGAAACCATCGAACAGAAAACCGTTAGCGCAGTCTGATTCTGCGATACGCTCTTTAACCAGACCGATAATGATATCGTCGGAGACCAACCCACCCGCATCCATCACTTTTTTAGCTTCAATCCCCAGAGGGGTTCCAGCTTTTACTGCTGCGCGAAGCATATCACCAGTAGAGATCTGTGGGATCCCATACTTCTCGGTGATGTACTGAGCCTGAGTACCCTTACCGGCACCCGGAGCGCCCAGAAGAATCATTCGCATTGAGTTGTCTCCTTAATAAAATAAACCGCCCATTCCGGACGACAAAAAATATGCCCCAAACCTAAGAGATTTGAGGAGAAAATACAATTCGACCATCGCATGGGAAGACTGGAAATAAGTCTTCCTACCCGGTATTTCTCATCCCGGCTGAGATTCCAGCAATGGTTACCATCAAAGCCTGCTCCAACTGTTCCTCGGGATGATTCCGATCCCGGTGCAGCAGCTCAGCCTGCAGATAATGCAGGGGGTCCAGATAGGGGTTGCGTACCTCTATCGACTCCTTAATAAAGCCACTGTTGGCTAGCAGTTCACTCTGATCTTTCAATCGGAGGACGAGCGTTCTCATCTCTGTCAGCCGACTACGCAGACTGGAACCCAGAATACCCAACTCAGGTGATACCAGTTTCTGTTCGTAGTAGGCAGCAATATCCGTATCAGTCTTGGCCAGCACCATCTCCAGCAGATCGATATAAGCTCTGAAAAACGGCCAGCGCTGATACATATCTTTCAGCAGGTCGAGTTTATCCCGATTTAACGCATTATGCAGCGCTGTATCCGAGCCCAGCCAGGCCGGTAACATCAACCGAATCTGGGTCCAGGCGAAGATCCACGGGATCGCCCGCAGGCTCTCTACACCACCATCGACCTTACGTTTGGTCGGACGAGACCCCAACGGCAGCTTACCCAGCTCCTGCTCCGGTGTTCCCGCACGGAAATAGGGAACAAATAGCGGATCTTCTCGTACCACCGCACGATAGGAGGTGAGGCCATCAGTCGCCAGCTCATTCATACAGGCCTGCCATTCAGGCTCAGGATGTCCCGATGGGGCCAGTGTCGCTTCCAGAACCGCACCGGTATAGAGCGACAGGTTACGCACAGCGAGCTCTGGTACGCCAAATTTAAAGCGAATCATCTCGCCCTGTTCTGTTACTCTCAGGCTGCCCGTTACTGATCCTGGAGGCTGTGACAGAATAGCAGTATGGCTTGGACCGCCGCCACGCCCTACTGTACCACCCCGGCCATGAAACAGCGTAAGATTAATTCCCGCATTGCGGCATAAGGCTGAAAGTGCAGCCTGAGCACGATACTGACCCCAGGCAGCGGCTAGCTGACCCGCATCTTTCGACGAGTCCGAATAGCCGATCATCACCACCTGATGCCCGGCGATATAATCACGATACCAGTCGATGTTTAGCAGCGCCGCGATACAACGCTCTGCGTTATCCAGATCGCCCAGGGTTTCGAACAGCGGAGCAATCGGGATGTTGTAATTCATTCCCTGTTCTCTCAGCAGCAGAATCACCGCCAGGACATCCGAAGGCTGTCCGGCCATCGAGATAACGTAATTCCCGAACGCTTCCGGGGAGGTACGGGCGACGACAGAACAGGTATCCAGCGCCTCCTGCGTCATCGCACTCGGTGTCCACTGCCGTGGAATCAACGGACGTTTAGTTCTCAGCTGATTTAGCAGAAACTGCTGTTTCTCCTCCTCAGACCAGCTCAGATAATCACCAAAGTTATAAAAATCACAGATCTCTTTGAACACATCGGCATGCACCTCAGAGTTCTGACGGATATCGAGCTGAATTAGAGTAGTCCCAAAACAGGCGACTCGACGGATAAGATCCTCCAGCCGGGATGAAGCGATAATCTCCATGCCCGAGGCGATCAGCGACCTGTGGCAGAGCAACAGTGGATCCAGCAGATCTTCACGGGAGGCTATCCAGTGATCAGTGGTATCGGCCTGAATACCCGATTTCAACTCAGCTTCCAGCCCCTGCCGAGTATCCCTGACGCGCGTTCGTAACTGACCAAGCAGTTCCCGATAGGGCTCTGCCGAGTCCTCTCCGACGACAGCACGGAGTTCCGCGCTAGCCTGGTGCATCGACAGTTCGGCTCGTAACTCATCGATCGACTGATAGTAGAGATCCATCGCCATCCAGCGCGCCAGCAGCAACACCTCTTTGGTGACCCTTGCTGTGACATTGGGATTACCATCCCGATCGCCGCCCATCCAGGAGGAGAACTTAACAGGACTGCAGTTAAGCGGTAGTCCCGTACCCAGTGCCGCTTTCATCTGATGATCCAGCTCACGCAGAAAGCGTGGCACTGCCTGCCATAAC
>JBFEXW010000172.1:0-5046 GCA_041562495.1 Marinobacterium sp.
AGCGAAAACACTAGTGATGTTCTGTAACGGCGCCTGGTGTGGTCAGTCACCGACCAATATCCGCACCCTGCTCCGCTATGGTTACCCTGCTAATAATATCAAATGGTACCGTGGCGGTATGCAGGCATGGGAAACCTTCGGTTTGACAACCACTACAAGCGATCAACTTTTCTAATCTGTTTTAGTCAGGTACATAAAAAACGCGCTCCCGATACCGGCAGCGCGTTTTTTTGAATCTACCAAAGATTAGATATCGATCGGCTGAAAATCAACCAACGGGCTGACATCCGCTTCGTAATCCACACCTTCGACACCAAAACCAAAGAGCTTCAGGAACTCATCTTTATACAACTGATAGTCAGTTTTCTCGAACAGATTCTCAGTTGTGATCTGTGGCCAGAGATCGCGGCAAGCCTGCTGCACATCTTCACGCAGTTCCCAATCATCAAGGCGGAAACGCATACCCTCATCCATCTCAACAGTGGATCCATAAAGACCGGTTCTAAAGAGCCGATCGATCTGCTCCTGACAACCTTCATGAACGCCCTGCTCACGCATAATACGGAAGACCATCGCCAGATAGAGAGGCATTACCGGAATCGCTGACGAAGCCTGAGTTACCACAGACTTAAGTACGGCAACATTCGCCTGACCGCCACGCTGAGCCAATCGGGCATTAAGTTCAGACGCTGCACGATCCAGATCCTGCTTCGCTTTACCCAACGCACCATGCCAGTATATAGGCCAGGTAATATCGGTACCGATATAGCTATAGGCAACGGTTTTGCAGCCATCTGCCAACACACCCGCATCATCAAGCGCATTGATCCAGAGTTCCCAGTCCTGACCGCCCATCACCTTAACGGTGCTAGCGACCTCCTCTTCGGTAGCTGGCTCAACTTCTGCTTCAATGATCTGATCCTTGTTGGTATCTATCGCAGTAGATCTATAGGTCTCACCTATAGGTTTCAGTGCAGAACGGATCAGTTCGCCGGTATCAGGCATCTTACGTACCGGAGATGCCAGTGAATAAACCACCAGATCGATCTGTCCAAGATCCTCTTTGATCAGATCGATCGCTTTCTGTTTTGCCTCATTTGAGAACGCATCGCCATTGAGCGACTTAGCATAGAGACCCGCCTGCTGCGCCAACGCATCAAAGCTTGCCGCGTTATACCAGCCCGCAGTACCAGTCTTTCGGTCGCTACCCTCTTTCTCAAAGAACACACCTAGGGTCGCGGCGCCTGCACCAAAAGCTGCAGTGATTCGCGAACTCAATCCGTAGCCGCTGGATGAGCCAATCACCAGGACACGCTTAGGTCCATTTTCGATTTTTCCCCGAGCTTCAGTTTTTGCAATCTGTTCACGCACATTGGCTTCACACCCGGTTGGATGAGTTGTGGTACAGATAAAGCCTCGGATTTTGGGTTTAATGATCATAGCCGGTTAATTAGCTCCGATTGGTGACACAAGGCGCTTAAGATAACCGATTTACCTCAGCGAGCACAGAGGCGGTTGCCAGTCGCGTCTGAGATAGGCGATTATTCACTATCAAATTAATACTGGAGGGATGGGATGCAGGAACTTCATGGCTATTATCTGGAGGATTTAGAGGTGGGAATGAGCGCAAGCTTTGCAAAAACCATTTCTGAAGCGGATGTTTACGGTTTCGCCGGTATTTCGGGCGACACCAACCCAGTACATATTAACGAAGAGTACGCAAAAACCACCGCCTTTGGGCAACGCATCGCCCACGGTATGCTGAGTGCAGCTCTGATATCAACCGTTGCCGGAACCAAACTACCTGGCCCCGGAGCGATCTATGTTGACCAGTCGATCAAATTTAAAGCGCCACTGTTCCTTGGTCAGACAGCCCGAGCCGAGATTGAGGTAACAGCAATTGATCCACGCAGACGGCGTGTTAACTGCGACACAAAAGTCTATGTCGGCGATAAGGTGATTGCGACGGGTGAAGCCACCTTTATGGTTGACAAGCGTCCCGTTTAAACTTTCCGGTCTACCTCCAGCAAACGAAAACGAGGTAGACCTATTTTTAATCCCCTCCTATTGCAATCTGTGTACAATAGCGCCCCAAATGGTTCAGGGCACGCCTGAAACCAGATCAAATAACGATAAAAACAGATCACACAAGGTTCTTTATGAACACGCAGAAAATTCTTATCAGCGCCTGCTTACTGGGTGAACAGGTTCGCTATGACGGCCGCAGTAATCTTATCAACTCACCACTGGTTAACCAGCTTCAGTCTGAAGGCCGACTGGTTCCGCTTTGTCCTGAACTACTTGGCGGATTGCCAGTGCCTCGCAGTCACGCATCAATTGAACAGCGCTTTCCAATTAAAGTGATTACCACTGATCAGCAGGATGTGACACCCGAATTCGTTGCAGGTGCAGAAGCTGCCCTGGAACTGGCTAAGAAGCACCAGTGTGTTGCCGCGCTACTTAAAGCAGACAGCCCCTCATGTGGTAATAACTTTATTAGCTCTACAACCTTCAGTGGACGGGCTTCATCTGGCCCGGGCGTCGCGGCTCAGGAGCTGATTCAGGGCGGTATTCCAGTGTTTAATGAACACCAAATCGACAAGCTGGAAATGCTATTACTGCAACGAGATGCGGATTATCAGCAACAGTCTGCCAGAGACTGTTGTGGAATGAGCCTTGTCGCCCCTCGTCCGGGGCCCTAAAATAGGCCCTCAATTTTTACATCGGACACCACAAAGATCATGCGAGCTAGTCAATTTCTTATCGCGACCGTCAAGGAAACTCCCGCCGATGCTGAGGTTATCAGCCATCAGTTGATGCTAAGAGCGGGAATGATTCGCAAACTCGCGGCAGGCCTCTACACCTGGCTTCCAATGGGACTGCGCACCTTGCGTAAAGTAGAAAGGATTGTTCGCGAAGAGATGGATGCATCAGGAGCTCAGGAGGTTCTGATGCCGGCAATTCAGCCTGGAGAGCTCTGGCAGGAATCAGGACGCTGGGAGCAGTACGGCCCAGAACTGCTACGCGTAACCGATCGCCATAATCGTGATTTCTGCGTAGGTCCCACCCACGAAGAGGTGATCACCGACCTGATTCGCCGTGAAATCAAAAGTTATAAGCAGCTCCCTGCAAACTTCTATCAGGTGCAGACCAAATTCCGTGACGAGATCCGCCCGCGCTTTGGTGTGATGCGTTCACGTGAGTTCATCATGAAGGATGCATATTCTTTCCATACCAGTCAGGAGTCACTGGTTGAAACCTACGATGTAATGTACGACACCTATAGCCGTATCTTTGATCGTCTGGGCCTGGATTACCGCGCAGTGATTGCAGATAACGGCTCAATTGGTGGTACCGGATCACATGAGTTCCATGTACTGGCTGACTCAGGTGAGGACGATATCGCCTTCTGTGTGGATAGCAATTACGCTGCAAACGTCGAGATGGCAGAAGCCTTAGCGCCTGAAGGCCCTGCAGCGCCAACCGAAGAGCTACGAATAGTCGATACTCCCGACACCAAAACCATTGATGCGCTGGTTAACAACTACAGCCTGCCGATTGAAAAAACCATTAAGACACTGATCGTAAAAGCCTCCGATGAAATTGACGCAGAGTTCGTCGCACTATTGATTCGTGGTGACCATCAGCTCAACGAAATCAAGGCAGAGAAACAACCGGAAATCGCATCACCGCTGGAGATGGCTAGTGACGATCAAATACGCGAAATCATGGGTGCCGGCCCTGGTTCGCTGGGTCCGATCAACTGCCCTATCCCAGTCATTGTTGACCGGGCTGCTGCCGCATGTTCCGACTTTGGTTGCGGCGCCAATATCGAAGATAAACACTATTTCGGTATTAACTGGGGGCGCGATCTTGAGCTGGGTCGCGTTGCTGACCTGCGCAGTGTTGTGACCGGCGATCCGAGTCCGGATGGCAAGGGCACGCTGAATATTCGCCGTGGTATTGAAGTCGGCCATATTTTCCAACTGGGTCTTAAGTACTCAGAAGCGATGAATGCCACTGTACTCGATGAGAACGGCAAGGCCATTCCTATGTCTATGGGTTGCTACGGTATAGGTATCACCCGTATTGTCGCTGCCGCGATTGAACAGAACCATGATGACAAAGGGATCATCTGGCCTGATACGCTGGCGCCGTTCACCGTTGCACTGATACCACTGAACTACGACAAGTCAGACGAAGTGAAAGAGCTGTCAGACACGCTCTATGAGGCACTCAAAGCTCGCGGCATTGAGGTCCTGCTTGATGACCGTAAAGAACGCCCTGGCGTTAAATTTGCTGATATGGAGCTGACAGGCATTCCTCATCGCCTGGTCATCTCAGATCGCGGCATTAAGTCTGGGCAGTTGGAGTACAAAGCGCGTTGTGATTCCGACTCTTCCGATATCTCGGTTGATAATGCCGTTGAAGAGCTGCTGGCTAAACTGGGTAAATAACACACTCGGCCAGAATGCTTACAGGTCAGAGCCCATCGGCTCTGACCTCAAACCCCTCAAAGCCCTGGTAAGCCTCAAGCTCCGACTCCAGCTCAGCAACCAGTGCCAATTCTGGCCCCTTCTGCAGCCAGGCCTCCACATGCCTTACGGCGAGCAGGTTGCCACAAAGCATCGCTTCTACGCGACCATCGGCAAGATTTCTAACCCAGCCACCGATTCCGTTAGCTTCTGCAGTCTCTCTCGCAAACTGTCGAAACCAGACACCCTGCACGCGACCGGACACCCAGACATGCAAACAGATCTCTGGATTTTCACCGTGTTCCTGATGTTCCATCTTTTCCATCAACCCCCCCCGCTCGCTGATCTCTGGCAAACAACTGATGCAGACTCAGCTCCATCAACGGACGTTCCGCCTGCTGAATCTCCCGCTGACGCTCCATCAGAAATTTCCGCCAGTCACTTCCTTCAGACTCGATCCATTCAGTATTCGGAAACAGCTGATGCAGATCTGCCAATGTAACCTCGTCCAGATCGCGGCAGAGGAAATAGGCGCCCTGATCATTTTGAGCAACCAGCTTCAACGGCTCCA
>JBFEXW010000173.1:0-5033 GCA_041562495.1 Marinobacterium sp.
GGTCTCGCTCTGATCAGATAACGCGCCGCCTGCCGCTCCGACTGCACCTGAGACCAGCGACGAATCGGCTCTCTGAAAAAAACCGCCAGAGAGGTCAGTAACAGTGAAAATCCCAGCGTCAGGTTCATCAACTGTTCTATACGTGACAGCTGATCTACCCCAGCCAACCACTCCAGCGTTAGTAACGTACCCGGCACGCTGCCCAACGCCAGCCAGAACACAACAGGCCAGTTCACTAAGCGCTGGCGTGCATAACTAAACACTCCGGCACTTTTAGTGACTGCTGCATACAGCAGATCTGTACTGACGGCGATCACCGGCGCAATCCCAAAACCCAGAATCAGAATAGGAGTCATCAATGCACCGCCACCGATACCGGTAAGACCAACAACAAAGCCGACCACCAAACCGGCCAGGCTGTATGCCAACTCCATTCTGTTCTCCCATTCAGGCAATCTTTGATGACGTGCCATAAATAACGTCGAGGCATATTAAACGGATCTACATATAGTTAAAAAGAATGTTTAAATTTTTATTTATTACTTTTCGATATATATGATTGATATATCTAATCAGCCTTTTTATATACATAATGGAATAAAGAAATTTCTAACTATTCTTTTTACTTCTATTAAAACCACTAGATAATGACGCCAAGTTATTACCACGTATTAAGTTAGGGTCCAGCGATGAGCTCAGTATCAGAGAACCGCCTCACACACCTGAAACAGTTAGAGGCTGAAAGCATTCATATCATTCGAGAGGTTGCAGCAGAGTTTGATAACCCGGTAATGCTGTACTCAATCGGCAAGGACTCATCTGTGATGCTTCATCTGGCACGCAAAGCGTTCTTCCCTGGCAAGCCACCCTTTCCGTTACTCCATGTAGATACCACATGGAAGTTCCGCGAGATGATTGAGTTTCGTGATCGCATGGCTGAAGAAGCCGGTATGGAGCTGCTTGTTCATGTCAATCAGGAAGGTGTCGACATGGGTATCAGCCCATTCACTCACGGATCTGCTAAACACACTGATCTAATGAAGACTCAGGCGCTGAAGCAGGCACTGAACAAGTATGGTTTTGATGCAGCCTTTGGTGGCGCTCGTCGAGATGAGGAGCGCTCAAGAGCGAAGGAGCGTGTGTTCTCCTTCCGTGATAAAAATCACCGCTGGAATCCAAAGAATCAGCGACCGGAGTTATGGAACATCTATAACACTCACGTCGATAAGGGCGAGAGCATCCGAGTCTTCCCACTGTCCAACTGGACAGAGCTGGATATTTGGCAATACATATACTTAGAGCAGATTAGTATTGTTCCACTGTACTACTCAGCACCTCGTCCTGTGGTCGAACGAGATGGCATGCTGATCATGGTTGATGATGAGCGCATGCCGCTCACAGAGGGTGAGCAGCCCGAGATGAAATCGATACGTTTTCGCACGCTTGGATGCTACCCACTGACCGGCGCTATCGAATCTAAAGCTGACAGTCTTACCGAAATCATTCAGGAGATGCTGCTGGCAACCACATCGGAACGTCAGGGTCGTGCTATAGACCACGACAGTACCGGATCAATGGAACAGAAGAAGATCGAAGGCTACTTCTAGGCTTAAGTCTACCGACGAACAGAATTACGAGATTTAATCATGAGTCACCAGTCTGAACTGATCGCGTCCGATATCGATGCGTATCTGGAGCAACATGAAAACAAAGAGCTGCTGCGTTTTATCACCTGCGGCAGCGTAGACGATGGCAAATCAACCCTGATCGGACGCCTGTTACACGATTCAAAGATGATCTATGAGGATCAGTTAGCATCGATCAAAAAGGACTCTAAACGCATAGGGACAACCGGCGAGGAGCTGGATCTGGCTCTTCTCGTTGACGGTCTTCAGGCTGAACGCGAACAGGGTATTACCATTGATGTAGCCTATCGTTATTTTTCCACGTCCAGCCGGAAGTTCATAATCGCCGATACCCCGGGACATGAGCAGTACACGCGTAACATGGCGACCGGCGCATCAACAGCTGATCTGGCTATTATTCTGATCGATGCGCGCCACGGCGTGCAGACACAGACCAAGCGTCACAGCTTTATTGTATCCCTGCTGGGTATCAAGCATACGCTGGTTGCAGTCAACAAAATGGACTTGGTCGATTACAGCGAGCAGCGCTTCAATGAGATTGTTGCGGATTATCAGCAGTTCGCGCAGGGCTTAAACCTGCCTGACGTGCGCTTTGTACCGATTTCAGCCCTCAAGGGTGACAACGTCGTAAGCTATTCTCCGGATATGCCCTGGTATTCCAGCGACTCGTTGATGGAACTACTGGAAACCATTGAGATTCATCAGGATGAGCGCGAGCAACCCTTCCGCTTCCCGGTACAGTACGTTAACCGACCCAATCTCAATTTCCGTGGTTACGCAGGCACCATCGCCAGCGGCGAGATTCGTCCGGGCGATGAGATACGAGTACTCCCCTCTGGTCAGCGTTCACATGTAAAAACCATTACCACCTGGGATGGTGATCTGGAACGGGCATTTGCACCGCTCGCGGTTACGCTGACACTGGAAGATGAGATCGATATCTCCCGTGGCGACATGATTGTCAGTGCAAATAGTGGCGCCAGACCGAGCTCTCACTTCAATGCTCATCTGGTATGGATGAACGATCAGCCACTGGTTCCCGGCAAACGCTATGAACTGAAGCTCGGTAGTTCAACTACCTCAGCGGTTGTTACCGGCATTCACCATCGTATCGATGTAAACACACTCGATACCTCTCATGCCGATTCACTGACACTGAATGAGATAGCAGAGGTCGAGTTAAGCGTAGAAAAACCACTGGTTATCGATGACTATCAATCCAGCCGTGCCACAGGTGCCTTTATACTGATCGACAGATTAACCAATGCAACGCTGGCAGCCGGAATGGTGAGTCAGCCTAGCACTGGCAGTAATGACCGTATCTACACCGAACCAGCTGTTACCAAAGCCCAGCGAGCACTGAGACTAGGCCAAAAAGCATCACTGATCGCGTTAAACAGTGCGGATGAATCTCTTTTCTATACGCTGGAGAAACGCCTGTTTGATCTGGGTAAATCAGCTGTCATTGAGTTTGATGCGCGGATTCAGCCAAAACTGAAAGAAGCCGGCCTTCTGGTGCTCTGCGAAACCCATCCAGATGCTGACTGGTGCGTAGCTTCAACACTGGGGTGCGATCTTTATCTCAATCCCAAGCTTTCTGTTGGCGAACGCGTAGAGATGATTCTTGATGGATTAAAGGCCCACAGTCTCATCTAATTGGCGGCTGGAGCGGTGTTCGGTTATGACGGACGCTGCTCCATAAGCTACAATAGCTGACTCATCTGGGTTTTGGCTGGCTAAAGAGCGAAATGACAGACTTCCTACTTATCCTGATCAGTACTGTACTGGTTAACAACTTCGTTCTTGTTCAGTTTCTCGGATTATGTCCCTTTATGGGTGTATCCAATAAACTGGAAACAGCGATGGGTATGTCGCTGGCAACGACCTTTGTCCTGACACTCTCATCGGTATGCAGTTATCTGGTCTATACCTATCTATTAGCACCTCTCAATCTGCTGTACCTGCAAACCGTTGCATTTATTCTGGTGATCGCAGTTGTCGTTCAGTTCACTGAGATGGTGGTACATAAGACCAGTCCTCTACTCTATAAACTGCTGGGTATTTTCCTGCCACTTATCACAACCAACTGCGCGGTGCTTGGCGTCGCGCTACTAAACATCCGCAAACAGAACTCATTCATCGAATCGATCGGTTACGGTTTTGGTGCAGCAGTGGGATTTTCATTAGCACTGATCCTGTTCTCAGCGATTCGGGAACGTATCGCAGTTGCTGATGTGCCGGTCAGTTTTCGCGGCCCCGCCATCGGTATGATTACGGCGGGACTGATGTCGCTGGCGTTTATGGGTTTTGCCGGACTCGTACAGTTTTAAGGTGGCCAATCCATGAGCGGCATTCTGATAGCGATCATCGTTTTAGCAGTTCTTGCGATCATTTTCGGCATCATTCTGGGTTATTCATCGGTTCTGTTTAAGGTGGAAGGCAACCCGATTGTTGATCAGATCGATGCAATACTGCCTCAAACCCAATGTGGCCAGTGTGGCCACCCCGGTTGCCGCCCCTATGCCGAAGCGATCGCTGCAGGCGAAGCGATCAACAAATGTCCGCCAGGCGGTCAGTCAACAATCGATCAACTAGCCGAACTGCTTAACGTAGAGTCTGTTCCTCTGGATGCTGAACACGGGGTAGAGGATGTACGCAAGGTCGCTTACATCCGCGAAGATGAGTGTATCGGCTGTACAAAATGTATTCAGGCATGTCCGGTCGATGCGATTCTCGGTGCAGCCAAACAGATGCATACAGTGATCACCAGTGAATGCACCGGGTGTGATCTCTGTGTTGAACCCTGCCCGGTTGACTGTATCGATATGATCCCGGTCGCAACCACAACTCTGAACTGGAAGTGGCCAGCGCCACCCAGCCCACAACAACTTATAGCAACCGATCGTCGTGGCTCACTGACTGAGGAGGCAAGCTAAGGATGCGTGTTTATAGCTTCCACGGCGGCATTCACCCACCGGAAAACAAAAAGCAGTCAACACGGGCTGAGATTGGCAGAGCACCTATCCCCGAGTTTCTGGTGGTCCCAACACAGCAGCATATAGGTCTGGCCGCTGATCCTATCGTTAAGGTCGGCGATCAGGTGCTTAAAGGCCAGATGATCGCAGAAGCGGTGGGTCGAATTAGCGCGTCTGTCCATGCCCCCAGTTCGGGTCGAGTGGTTGAAATTTCACCTCAGCCGGTGCCTCATGCTTCAGGTCTTGAAGCCGAATGTATTGTTATCGAGACTGATGGCGAAGACCGCTGGATTGAACATCAGGGGCTGGATGACTTCCGTTCACTGACGCGCGATCAGTTGGTCAATTATATCCGTGATAAAGGGGTCGCAGGGATGGGCGGCGCAGGCTTCCCAACCGACGTAAAGCTCCA
>JBFEXW010000174.1:0-5020 GCA_041562495.1 Marinobacterium sp.
CGATTAACCTCTCACTGTAGGAACCATCTGTGGAAAGCACAGGTGGTGACCTAAAATCACAGCCCGACGGAAACCATGAAGATCGAACTAAAGCTCTCTATCGATAAATCCACTGCTGATCAAACCGCTACTGATCTACTGTCTGCCGAAGCGGGACTGTCGAAGCAAAAGATCAAAGATGCGATGTCTAAGGGTGCAGCCTGGATCCGACGCCACAACAAAGCCCGCAAACGCCTGCGCCGTGTAAAAGAGGTGTTGAAGCCCGGTGATCAGATTGAACTCTACTACGATGAAGCACTGTTAAATCGCATCCCGCCTGAACCTCAATGCCTGCACGATGCACAAGGTTACTCTGTCTGGTTTAAACCAGCTGGCCTGGTCGCACAGGGGAATGACTGGTCAGATCATCTCGCTCTGTTACGCATTGCTGAACAGAAGCTGGAACCTAAACGTCAGACCTACCTTGTACACCGCCTTGACCGGGAAACGTCGGGGCTGATGCTTATCGCTCATAATCAGGGAATAGCCGCCAATCTATCGGGACAGTTCCAGCAGCGCAAAGTTAACAAACACTACCGCTGTGAAGTGCTCGGTGAAACCAGCAAAGCCGGAGAAATCACCAGAAAACTGGATGGCAAATCGGCAATCACACGCTTTGAGCGCCTCAACTACAACGCGGAGAGCAACACTAGCTGGCTCGATGTAGAGATTCTGACCGGGCGTACTCACCAGATTCGCCGCCACCTGGAATCGATAAAGCATCCGGTGATCGGCGATCCAAAATATGGGTGTGGCAATAAGAACGACGCTGGTCTCCAACTCTATGCCGTACTCCTCGCATTTGACTGTCCGATAACCAAACACCCGGTTCGTTTCGAGCTGTCTGATGATTTCCTGACAACCCACGCCGGACTGCAACTTTCAGAGACCGATTGAATCGACTAATATAGCCGACTGTCCGTAAAACACCTCAGGCGATATATCACTACCATGACACCCAAGAAAACTAAAAAGGAGATGCGCGAAGAGATTGAACAGCAGGTTCAGGATTTCTTACGCTCAGGTGGCGAGGTTAAAGAGATTCCCCGAGGACAAAGCGGCGTTGCCCGTGGCGAGCTGATCCGTCCGGTGTTCAATGACGGTAAGCCAAAAGAGACACGCACCCCGTGCGGCGAACTGCTGAAATCTATCGATTCCCGTCGTCTTCTGAAAGAGAAACCCAAGCTCGCCACCAACCATCGGAGAGCCAAACGCCGCGTTATATACGATGATTTTGGGGAACCGCTTCGCGAGGTTTGGGAGTAATCGTCAGTAGCCTTACCTACAGAGTGACCTGACCAGAATCGCTACTCGCGATGCAAATTTATCCTACAAATACATTTAAATTAGATTTTTCTGAATTAATTTCGAATCTTTGATTTTTTCGCAATTCCCCCGCCTCTTCAGAGCTCTATCCTAAATCCAGAAGTTAAGAGAAGATGAATTGAAAATGTCTACTCATACTATTTCACAAGACCGCACTACTGCTACTACTTGGGTGTTTGATGTTGTTGGTTTGGTCGTAGCAATCTCACCAGCATTGATCTTTCCGGTTACTTGTTAACTCACTAAATGCGCTATCCAAGATAGCGAAAATGAATTACCTCCACGAAGGCCTTGGTGGATCTTTAGTCGCGCCTCCTTCGAGATCGACTCCTACAAAAGTAAAATGCTAACTGTAGGTGGTGACCGAAATATTCTCCCCCTCCAAGGTATTAGACACAACTAACCTGCTAATATTAAATAGCTATTCCTTTTCTAGTTCGGAGTGCTATGACTCAGCAGGGTTTAACGCAATATGAAGCGGAGCGACGCCTTAAGCGCCAAGGACTGAATCAGCTTCCTGACAGGGTCGATAAAAGCGTTCTGAATATAGCGCTTCAGCAGTTCAACAGTCCCTTTATCTATGTGCTTCTGGCTGCTTCGCTGGTCTCCTTTTCTCTGGGCGAGTCTCTTAACGCGATTTTCATCTTTTTCGTACTGTTAATTAATGCGGCAATTGGCAGCATACAGGAGCATTCAGCCCAGCGCGCAGCCAGCGCGCTTCGAAAAATGGTACCCCACTATGCCAGTGTTATACGCGATGGCATTACACAGCGGATCGATGCCAGTCTGCTTGTACCGGGTGACATAGTCTTGCTGGCAAGTGGCGACCGTATTGCGGCCGATCTAAAGCTAATCAGCTGTCAGGATCTGCTGATCGATGAATCGCTGCTAACCGGAGAGTCATTAGCCGCCTGCAAGCATGTCAGTGAAATACATTTCAATACCAACGAAGAAGACTCTACCGCCAATAAAGCCTTCGCGGGCACTATCGTCACGCATGGCCGGGCTCTCGGCGAAGTCATCACCACCGGACTTGATACACAACTGGGTCAAATCGCCAAAGGGGTCAGTTCAGACGCTCAGATCAAGCCACCGCTACTCACTCGCATCGAACGCTTCACCTGGAAAATTTCGCTCGCCATTCTACTGATTATTCTGCTCCTGTTTGTGATTACACTGGCCCGGGGAGAACCGCTGCAGCAGGTGTTTCTAATGGGCGTGGCGCTGGCGGTATCTGCCATCCCGGAAGGGCTTCCTGCAGCTATCACCGTTGCATTGGCGATCGGCATGCGTCGCATGGCTAACGTTGGCGTAATCGTACGTAAGCTGGTCGCCGTTGAATCACTGGGATCCTGCACCTATATCGCGTCAGACAAAACGGGAACCCTGACGGTAAACGAGCTAACCATCCGTGAAATCTGGCTAAGCAACACCCAGCACATCCAGATAACAGGTGAAGGACTGGACGTACATGGAGAGTTCCTATCAGAAAAGATGCCAGAGACTGCCGGAAGCAACCCTGAACTGATAGAGCTGATCAGATGCGGTGCTTTGACCAACGAAGCTGAGTTCAGACTGATCGATGAGGTGCGTCACGCTTCGGGCGATGGTGTTGATCTCTCCTTTCTGGTTCTGGCTGAAAAAGCTGGTTTTGATCAGCCTGATCTGCTCAGGCAGCATCCTGAACTTCAGAGTATCCCCTATGAATCCGAAAACGCCTTTAGTGCCAGTCTTAACCGAATAGGACAGAAAGTTTACGTACAGGTTAAGGGCAGCTTAGAGACTGTTCTGCCGATGTGTACAGCAGATATCACAGGTAAGCCTCTTGATATCGCTCTTATACATCAGGAGATGAACGCGATGGCTAATCGTGGGCTGCGCGTTCTAGCCTGCGCATCAAAAGCAGCTGACGCGGACACAGAGCTTGGCGAACAACTCGAGTCACTACGTTTTCTGGGATTGGTCGGAATGATCGACCCGCTTCGTCCGGAAGCCCTTGATGCTGTCAGACAATGCCGCTCTGCCAGAATTGAGGTCGCGATGATCACCGGTGACCACCCACAAACAGCGCTGGTGATCGCACGTGAGCTGGAGATTGCAGGTCCCGATACTCAAGCCGTTACCGGAACAGAGATAGCCGCTGCGATCAAAGAGGACGAGCTGAGCCAGCGACCCGAATTACATCAGGCACTGAGCAGATTGGTTAACTCTACTCGGGTATTTGCCAGAATCGCGCCGACACAGAAGCTCGCAATCGTGCAGCAGTTGATTCGAGATGGTCACTTTATCGCAGTCACCGGCGATGGCGTGAATGATGCCCCTGCAATACATAACGCCCATGTCGGAATCGCCATGGGTAAACGGGGAACTGACGTTGCACGGGAAAGCGCCGACCTGATTATCACCGATGATAACTTTGCATCAATTGTAGATGGGATTAAGCAGGGACGGATCGTCTACAGCAATATCCGCAAGGTGATTTTCCTGTTGATATCTACTGGCGCTGCTGAGATTGCACTGTTTATTCTAAGCGTGCTTTTCGCCCTGCCAATTCCGCTCTTTCCAATACAGCTGCTTTGGTTGAATCTGGTCACCAACGGTATTCAGGATGTTGCCCTTGCTTTTGAACCTGAAGAGGGTGATGAGCTGAAGCAACCGCCCCGCCCTCCCAAAGAGCCTATTTTCAACCGACTGATGATTGAGCGGGTCGTTATCAATGCAGTAGCGATGGGTGGACTGGCATTTATGGTCTTTGCCTGGCAACTGTCTCAAGGAGTGAGTGAAGAATCGGCACGCAATATCACTCTGTTGCTGATGGTGCTGTTTGAGAACGTTCATGTACTGAACAGCCGATCCGAAACCAAATCTGTATTTCGCATATCCCTGCTAACCAACCCTTTCCTGATACTGGGGATGATGGCGGCTCAAACTATTCATATTGTTGCGTTCTTCACGCCAGGGCTTTCGGATCTACTCAATGTTGAGCCTGTTTCACTGCAAACCTGGGCCAGCCTGTTAAGCATCGCTCTGGGACTCATTCTGGTAGATGTGTTATACAAGCTCGTCCATAAACGAGCCAGAGGCATTAACTAACTGTTTAACAGTTCCAGAGCTCTGTTAAGACGCGCTTCAGGCGAGTCCATCTCAAGAATATTCTGCAGAAGATCTGCCTGGAAGCGGATCAGTCCGAACAGTTCAAAACTGAATGCTGTCACAGATTTAGCGCTCCACTCTTCAGATTTCAGAATGGATATCAGTTTATCTCCAGCGGTTGAACTAGCGGGTATCAGTGCAGTTAAACGATGAATAATTTTATCTTTTAACTCCAGACACGCCTGAAGTTCATTCTCACTCATCTTGCGATCCACAACAGGTTCACACAGATATACCTGATAGGGCAAAAGCTGAACCTCTGCGACACGTCGGTATCGCTCTGTAATATGCACATCTACCAGTAAACGACCATCTTCCAGACGCTCGCGCAACTTACAGGTGCCTGCAGAGAAAACATCATAGGGTCTGTAGGTAGCCTGATTGCTGTGTAATGCATCTTTAAGATCAGCAGGCGCTTTACCCGGACTCAACTCCTTCTGTGTATGACAGATCGCCACAGGCATGTCAGTCGCCATACAGTGATTAATCATCTGACGGTAAC
>JBFEXW010000175.1:0-5013 GCA_041562495.1 Marinobacterium sp.
ACTGGACGGAATTCTCTATCTTATCGGCTTCCGTGACCGGGACAGCGAGCTTTGATGCCAGGCTGCCCGGTGTTTAATCGGAGTTGAAGTACTCATACTCCATCGATTCCTGTGGTGGCTGCAGATAGTAGCCCTGAACGATATCGATACCGATCCGATACAATTCACCTAGCTGTCTTACCTCTTCAATCAGTGGTGCAATAACCTGAACATTCTTGTCCCTTGTGGGTTCAAGTAACTTCTTGATTGCTGTCTGACCTACCTGTCCGCTGTTGAGCTCCTGAATAAACGAACCATCCAGCTTGATATATTCCGGCCGGATAGAGTTAAACACCAGTTGAGAGTTGGTTGAGCAGCCGAAGTGTTTAATACAGATCTTTGCACCGATCCGGTGGATTGCCTTGCTGAATACTTTGGCGAATTCGATATCTGCAGCCACATCGGTCTCACTAAGCTGGAAGATTAGCAAATTACCGGGTATTTCCAGTTCATTTAGCTGGGTTGCTATCCAGGGAGCAAAGGGTCTGCTGCGCAGGGTGCGGCGGGAGATATTGATAAATAACCGACAGTTCTCAAACCGTTTCATCTCGGATTTGATGCTTAGCAGAGCTGTTTCAACAACCCAGCGATCCATTTTGACCATCACATTGGCGTGTTCCAGGCTTTGCATAAACTGAGCAGGGAAGATTTCACGATTCTGTGAATCAACCATTCGAACCAGTGTCTCAAAATGTTGATCTTCGGGGTTTGGGTCAAGTGGCACCAGTGGCTGATACATCAGCTTGAGGTGGCGGTTACGTATAGCATCCTCAAGTTGATGCGATGCGCTTTCAATCTCGATCTGACGTGTTTCCTCGTCGAGGTAGGTGTGGATCCGGTCATCAGAATCGAGTGCTTCCAGTGCAGCGGCTTGTGCGCCCTCAATTAGAGCGGTGACCTGAGGAGCGTTGTCATTGATGTTGATGATTCCTATCGTGGCACGTTTTCTTGGCAGACTTTCAAAATGGATGCGGTCTGCTATTTTCAGCAGGTTGCTGGCCAGAAACTGACTGGGCTTCTGGTTGGTGTAGCTATAAAGCACTGCTACGTCGCCATTCTCCAGGTGGTGAACCAGTTGCGCATTGGTCTCACGTCTTATCAGGCGCATTAGCTTGTCGATATCCTCGTTGGCCGACTGAACCGGATCAGAGGTATCCAGTGAGCTTAAATGAAGATGCATCAATAGAGCATCATGGCCGCCAGACAATGCTGCCTGTGTTGTTGTTTCCAGCGTCTGGATAAATATCTCCTGAGCTGTAAGCGGGATGTCTCGGTTGCGCTTGTTTCCCAGGAACGTGCCCAGAGGGTCTATATGCATACGTTTATAACGCTCATTTGGCAGGCGTACATCGATCAGTTCAACAGTGGCTTCAAATGAGTGGCCCTCACCGCTAAAAAACTCGATATTTTCCAGCGTCTTACTGATCGGCTGGTTGAGTGCTTCTTTAAGCTGTTCAAGGTCGGCCCCGATGGCGATATCCTCTACGCTCGGTAGATGGTGAGTATCTTTAAGATTGAACAGTGTGTGAAATGCCGGGTTTATCTGAACAATCTGCGATCCGCTGAATTTCGCTATCGCCAGATCAGAATGGGAGGTCAGTTGCGCAATCAGGTGGAGGCTTTGTTCCAGTGCTATTTCGGCTTTGTGTAAGCGGCGGCGTTCACTTACTATCTGGTACTCCTGTAGCACCTTGGAGACCAGAAGCTGCTCCGCGCTATTATCAACCAGGTGTGTTACGCCCGCTCGGGTGGCCGCGATCTGAGCATCCAGACCGGTATTCTGACTGAGTTGAATAACTGGGAGTTCGCGACCCTGATTGCGGATCAGGTTGACGATCGCTTCCGGAGAAATCTGACTCAACGGACCAGACGTGCAGAGCACCAGATCCCAGCTTCGCTCGCTCAGCGCTTTGATTAACGCGATTTCACTATCGATCTTACGTCCTCTGGGCGACAGTCCTGAAGTTCGGATCAGCGAAAGAAGCGCATCGTTTTCGGTAGATTCAAAGCCGGATAGCAATAGATCGATATAAGAGTGCTGATCTTTGCGGCGTGATGACAAATTGTGGAGTAACGTATAGCTGGTGCTGGATGCAGTCATACAGGAAAATCAATTCAGGTAGCTGGAGGTTTAAGCTTAGTCCTGAAATGGAGTTTTTTCACCGTTGCAGATCAATTGAACGTTAATTGACCGGATAAAGCTGGTTGGGCTTAATGTTGGGGCCGTCTCTGTGAAGCTTGAGCGGTGATTGCTAGCCTGCTCCGCTATCAAGGTCACGACCGCTTCGCGATCATTCATACAGAAAATAACATCTATTGTAGGATCCATCTGCGCAGCAGGTGGTGACCTAGGAGATGGGAGAAAGTCTGGAAATGGCAGGGGTAGCAGGACTCGAACCTACGAATGCTGGAATCAGAATCCAGTGCCTTACCAACTTGGCTATACCCCTGCAACTGCCCTGGCGGCGTCCCGCCTGTTTAAGGAGGCGCATATTGTAAATTAGACAATTCTGAAATCAACCCCTAAGCGCAGCTAATAATGAAATTAGTAGGGGTATGACCACTCCGAAAACACCAGAGTTAGCTTCAACTCGCCATTTGATAGCTGTATTTTGCGAGGTATGCCGCGGAGATCGGCTGTATCCCGAGTCTGTCTCAGGTTTATATCCCAGCCTGACTGAACGAAGTGCGCCGGGCCCAGTGTCTCGTATTTCAGTCCGGGAGCCGGTTTGCCCTGAATCCAGTATTTCGCCGGACGCACCGGCACTTGCCAGCCTAACAGGGCCTGCATCAGTTCCTCGGGAGAACTGGCTTTGTATAGCTGGTCGTCACCGCTAACCTGCATCTCGACGTTCTGGTCATCTCCTTTGAGTTGCAGCGCACGGCGACCAAAGGGATCGAGTAGTTCGATTGAAAAAGCATCCTGCTGCTGTTGCCAGATAAAGTTTGCCGATTCGGTCAGTTTACTGGAGCGGATGCCCAGCTTTCCGAGCGTATGAAAACTCTCTTTTACCTGAAACGGCTGAGCCTCAATAACGGGTTTGGGCGTGGTTGAGCAGGCGCTTAAAATTAGGCTGCTCACCGCCAGGAGGCTGAGTCTGGTCAATTGTTGAGCCACTCAAGTGCCTCCTTCAGGTCTTTGCTATCAGGGTTTTTTTCGAAAAGATCCTGATAGATCTGGTTGGCGCGCTCCTGCTGACCAAGAATACTCAACACTATAATCAGATGTGAACCTACTTCAGCATCCGAGAACTCCATATACGCCTTTTCAAGATAAGGCAGAGCTTCGGCATTACGCCCCAGCTTATGCAGTGCCCAGCCCATTGAATCGATGATTGCTACTTCTGTTGGAGACTGTTTGTATGCCAGTGAGATCAGTTCATAAGCGCGCTGATACTGATCGGTATATTCAAGCAGGGTGTAGCCCAGTGCATTCTGGATTGTTGGATTGGTACTATCGGCCTGATAGGCGGATTCAAGATCCTGCAGCATAGCCTGATGATCAAAATCATCCTGCAGCATCGCTCTGGCGTACAGATAGTGTGCACTCTCAGGCTCTTTGTTTATCTGAGCGCTGATATAACTGACAGCAGCGTCTGTATCGCCACTGCGCTGCAGCCACTGGGTATAGAGGATGTTCAGGTCCTCCTCCTGCTCGGGGTCGTTGATAATGGCACCGTTGATAAACGCCAGAGCGCGATCGCTTTCAGTATTAGCATCCATTAGTTGTAACGCTCGGCTACTGGCGTTAAGCAGGCTTTTTCCGCGCTCTACTTTGGAAAAGGCATCTATCGCCTGCTCCTTTTTATTCTGGTTTGCAGCGATGATTCCCAGATACAGATAGAGGTCGGTTGCTTTGGGGTCGGCTGTGAGCAGGTCACTAAATAGCTCTTCGCTGAAGATGAGCTGGTCATTTTCCATCATCAGCAGTGCATAGTAGTAGATGATCTGCGGATCGCGATTGGCCTGATCGATCGCTTTATTGACCGCGCTTTTAACTTTGCGTGGCGCGAGCTTCAGTAGCTGTTGAACCTGAAGCGCACGTAGCTGGCGGTTTGTAGGATTCTCTTTTAACGCCTGATTAACCAGTTTCAGTGCGTTGCTGAATTCAGTGCGGCTGACCAGTATCTGCGCTTTTTCAATCACCAGATCGGCCTGAGTTGGCTCGATCTTCAGTCCAGCATTTAGCAAATTCATCGCGCGATCAATGTGACCGATATGGATCTCCGTTTTGGCGATCACCAGTATCAGATCGAGCCGTTTGGTTTTGACCGCCTGCTGTTTGTCGAGAATCTTCAGTAGGCGTTTGGCCTGATCGTTATTGAGTCTGGCAAGATGGGTATCAATCAGTACCAGTGTTTCGGTCGAGAAATCTTCTCTTGCTTCAATCAGATCCAGTGCGTCATTCACCCGATCTTCGTGAAACAGTGTGTTCAGCAGGATCTGCGCTGGCGCTTCATCTTCGGGAGAAAGTTTCTGCCAGAGTTCTGCTGAGTGCTGGACCCGACCGGAATCACGAAGGAACTGAGCCAGTCTTGTGGCTCGTTCTGCAAGTGCGCTGCTCTGATTCAGTTCCGCCTGACGTTCGATCAACTGCTGTGCTTTATCGAAATCACGCTGCTGACCAGCAAGTTCGGCGGTCAGTAACTCAAAAATCGATTCCTCGTTAAACTCGCCTGGAACGTAGCTGACGGTGGTTTTCGTCGTTTCGGGTGGCGCGGGCTTTAGTTCGGCTTGAGGAGCACACCCCATCAGAGTTAAGACCGAGGTAAGAACTAACAGCTTATTACTAAATCTCAAATTACGTCTCCAATAGACGAGTACCGGGAGTCAAAACTACATCACTATAGAAAAAGCGACTATATCTGTCATGCATGTTCCGCTGTTCGGAGGCTCTTAGTACTGTTTTTGGCCAAAATTTTTGCCGACCCGTTTCCCTCTATACGAAGGGGACTTATTCAGCAGAGTCAAAAC
>JBFEXW010000176.1:0-5000 GCA_041562495.1 Marinobacterium sp.
GCACCTGATTTCCCTTGACGCTGACGACTTTGATTTCAATGTCATCGCCGATCAGTAATGTGCTGTCTTTAAGGTCGCGAGTTAATACAAGCATATGAGCCCTATCTTCAATTCAAAGGCTTCCGTCGAAGCCTGTAACTCATAGTTTATCCTAGTCGTTGAGACTAAACGAAACAGGGTCAGGATACCCCTGATACTGATGTTGACTCCAGTACTTTATTGCGCCCGGAGTTTTTTGCATCATAGAGCGCTTTATCGGCGCGGACTATAAGTTGATTTATATTGGGCGCTTCGCCGAACAGTTTCGGTTCATAGACACTCAGTCCAATACTGACGTTAACCTCAAGTCCCAGGTCGGATTGAAGAAATGGCGTAGATGCGACCGATTTTCGGAAACGATCATAAACCTGCCAATAGTCTTTTTCATTCGTCGACATTGCCACTATAAACTCTTCGCCACCCCAGCGACCAATAATATCGTAGGGGCGGAAGCAGCTTTCGAGTCGGTGAGCGAACTCAATCAGGATGCGATCTCCGACTGGATGGCCGTAGACATCGTTAATCGGTTTGAAGTGGTCGATATCGCAGATGCCTAAAATAAGCCTTTCCCCGGAGTTTTGTACCCTGAGAGCCTCGGTTTTCAAACGTTGAACGGCTGAACGTCGATTTTCCAGGCGGGTGAGGGGGTCGTGTGCCGCCTGATACTCGAGCTGGCGTTGCGCAATCAGGAGTTTGTCCTGAAGATCAAAGGCTCGGATACCAACCGCGATACGGGCTTTCAGTACACCTGGATTAACTGGCTTGCTGATGAAGTCGTCGGCACCAAGGTGAAGCGCTGTAGCGACATAATTCATCTCTGAATGGCTCGATACAAGAACAATGTAGGGGTGATAGTCGTTCAGTTCGGCGCGAACTTTTTTGCAGACCTCGACGCCGCTCATCCCGGGCATCTCCCAGTCCAGAATCATCAGAGCAGGCGGAGATTCGCGGAACGCTACCAGTGCTTCGGAACCTGTAGATACGGCTACAGGCTCGTACCCCCAACTGGTCAGCAGATGTTTGAAAATGTGACGAATAACCTGATCGTCATCCGCGACAATAACTCTGCGCCGCAATAGACCCATCCTTATGTTAACCCCTCCCCCAGAAAAGGGTGGGGGGTATCAGTTACTGATTAAACTGGATGAAAATTTACCAGTTCGAAACGCTCTTCGTCACTTAAAATATACCAGCCATCCGTGTGCCAATCTCCAAGAACGACTCTGATCCCGCCGGTTTCATCTTTTTGTTGATGATGAATCTGGGGGCGATGGGTGTGTCCATGTATTAGCAGATCAACATCCTGTTGCTGCATGATTTGAGCGACGGTATCTGAATTCACATCCATAATATAGTCTGCTTTACCGGCATTCGCATCCCTGCTGGTCTTTCTTAGTTCGCGTGCAGTTACTAGGCGCTGCTCCAGTGGTTGGGCGAGAAACTGTTGCTGCCAGACTGCAGAACGTAACTGCTTTCTAAATGTCTGATATTCCAGATCATCGGTGCAAAGTTCGTCGCCGTGCATGAGCAGCGTTTTGCCCTGAGGAAGGGCGATAATCAACGACCCGGGAATCAGTTCGGCACTGAGCTGCTTTGCGGCTGACGCGCCTAGCAGGAAGTCACGATTTCCATGCTGTAGGTATATTCGGGTACCGGTTGTCCTCAGCGCGGCTAGTCTGGGGCAGATATCAGCAAACAGATCGCTCTGATAATCATCGCCGATCCAGAGTTCGAAGATATCCCCTAACAGATAGAGTTCATCCGCGCCGGGTGCGATCTGATCAAGAAAATAGCAGAACGCTCTGGTGATATCAGAGCGTTCATCCTGCAGATGCAGGTCGGAGATGAAGAGTCGGCGCACGACTACTCCTGAATTTCGGCCTTCTCAATCACGACGTCTTCAGCAGGTACGTCCTGATGCCCCATGTTCATGGTTGTTTTTACCGATTTAATCTTGTCGACTACATCCATGCCTTCAACAACTTTACCGAATACCGCGTACCCCCAGCCCTGAGTGGTTTTTCCACTGTGGTCCAGGAATGCATTATCGCTGACATTGATAAAGAACTGTGCTGACGCAGAGTGTGGATCCATAGTGCGTGCCATTGCGAGTGTACCGCGCTCGTTGTGCAGTCCGTTGTCAGCTTCGTTTTCAATCGGGTCACGGGTTTTCTTCTGAATCATGCCGGGCTCAAAGCCGCCGCCCTGAATCATGAAACCATCGATAACACGGTGGAAGATAACACCATCATAAAAGCCCTCTTTAACATACTGCTCAAAGTTAGCCGCTGTTTTAGGTGCTTTTTCATGGTTGAGTTCAATCTTGATTTCACCCAGGTTGGTGTGAAGTACGATCATCCGAGAGTTCCTGATAAATGTTCAATTAAGTGCGCGCAAGTATACCACTCTGTAAAGTGATTGTGGCGGTCAGGTACTGATCTCTTATCGATTGCACACTGTGTTCCGCTAAAGAACTGTATATAATGTTGCCCTTTATTTTTAACGACCGGAATAGCGGATGTGAGCGGTCTGCTCAGCGGCGCTGTTCGGGGTTTCGATTTACCAGGCCGACTTAAGAGAGATTATGAGTAAGAACGAAGCTGTGAAGGCGACCAACTTTATCCATCAGATTGTTGAGTCTGATCTGGAAAAAGGCACTCACGATGGCAAAGTGGTAACCCGTTTTCCACCTGAGCCTAATGGCTTTTTGCATATAGGGCATGCCAAATCGATCTGTCTTAACTTCGGAACTGCTGAAAAATACAGCGGCGTATGTCATCTGCGTTTTGATGATACCAACCCGGAGAAAGAGTCCCAGGAGTATATCGATGCGATTGTGCGCGATGTTGAATGGCTCGGTTTTCGCTGGGATGGTGATATTCGCTATACATCCGACTACTTTGATCAGCTCCACGCCTGGGCGATTCATCTGATTAGCGAAGGTAAAGCCTACGTTGATGGCCTCAGTGCTCATGAGATGCGTGAGTTTCGTGGCACGCTGACTGAGCCGGGTAAAAACAGCCCCTATCGTGATCGCAGTGTTGAGGAGAACCTTGCGCTGTTTGAAAAGATGGGCGCGGGCGATTTTGATGAGGGTGAAGTGGTGTTGCGTGCCAAGATCGATATGGCAGCCCCTAACATGAACTTGCGTGACCCGGTGATCTACCGTGTACGTAAAGCCCATCATCATCAGAGCGGCGACAAGTGGTGTATCTATCCAAGCTACGATTTCGCACATGGCCAGTCGGATGCGCTGGAAGGCGTTACTCATTCAATCTGTACGCTGGAGTTTGAGGATCATCGTCCGCTGTACGACTGGTTTGTGGCTAACCTGCCGGTACCTGCCACGCCGCGTCAGTATGAGTTTGCACGTCTTAATCTGAACTATACCGTGACCAGTAAACGCAAGCTTAAACTGCTGGTTGATGAAGGGTATGTGAATGGCTGGGACGATCCGCGCATGCCGACGATCTCTGGTCTGCGTCGCCGTGGTTATACGCCGGCTTCTATCCGCAATTTCTGCGATATGATCGGCGTGACTCGCTCCAATTCTACTGTTGATATGGGGATGCTTGAATCCGCGATTCGTGACGATCTCGACTCATCTGCGCCGCGCGCGATGTGTGTTACCGACCCGATCAAGTTGACGCTGACCAATATGGAAGAGGGCGTTGAAGAGTGGTTTGAGCTGCCGGTTCATCCGAAAGATGAGTCGATGGGTATGCGTACGGTGCCGCTGACTCGTAATCTGCTTATCGAGCGTGAAGACTTTGCGATGGAGCCTCCTAAAAAGTGGAAGCGTCTTGCGCCCGGTTTTGCTGTGCGTTTGCGTGGTGCTTACTGCGTGACCTGTGAAGAGGTAATTACCAATGCTCAGGGTGAGGTGACTGAGCTGCGTTGTACCTATGACCCGGCTACCAAGGGTGAGAATCCAACCGAATACAAACCTAAGGGTGTTATTCACTGGGTAAGTGCCGATAACTCAGTTCCTTGCGAGGTTCGCCTTTATGACCGTCTGTTTACTGAAGCTAACCCTGATGGCGACAAAGAGCAGGATTTCCATCATTTCCTCAATCCGGAATCGCTGACGGTTCTGTCGAATGCGCGAATCGAGCTGGGTATGAAAGACGCTGCAGTTGAGAGTCGCTGTCAGTTTGAGCGTCTTGGTTACTTTGCAGTGGATTCTGAGAGCTCAGCAGAGAAGCTGGTATTCAACCGTACTGTCGGTTTGAGAGACTCCTGGGCTAAAATTTCAAAGAACTGATGAGGCTTTGGGCGCTGGCTCTGTCGTGCGTGATGGTTGGTTGCAGTACTACGCAACTGATTGCAGAGCGGACAGATGAACAGCGCCTGCTACCCCGCACGATTTTTGAACTGCCAGCAGCGCTGAGTGAAACCTCAGGGTTGGCTGAATATCAGGGGCGGTTCTGGTCGATGAATGACGGCGGACCCGAAACGATCCTGTTCAACTGGCGGGATGATCGGATTAGTACACTGCCTGTCGTCGGTGCCGGTCATCGGGATTGGGAAGCGATGGCGCAGAACGATCAGGGGCTGTTTGTTATCGATTGTGGTAACAATGCGGGAAACCGGATCTGGATGCAGAGCTATTTTCTTGACTGGGCGAGCCTGGATTCCGGAACAGCGGCACCTCGTGAAACGGAGTTTCTCTGGCTGGATGCTGACCCCCGATCTGAACGTCGTAAGCATAACAATGACTGTGAAGCTGCAGCCTGGGTTAACGGTGCGCTCTGGCTGTTCAGTAAGAATTGGCTCGATCAGCAAACAAGGGTATATCGCCTCGAAGCGCAGGGCAGGCAGCAGGAGTTGCTGCCTTTTGCAGAGCTGCCTGTTGGTGGTCTGATCACCGGGGCTGATTACAATTTGAGCTACGGGCAACTGGTGTTGCTCGGATATAGCGCAGAACTCGGGTTACTGCAACCCTTTGTCTGGTTTATACC
>JBFEXW010000177.1:0-4943 GCA_041562495.1 Marinobacterium sp.
CAGGGTGATCTGGATATGGTGGTGGGTGCGCTGCGTCACCCAGCGCCGACCGAATTGATCACGCAGCGTGAGCTGATCGCTCCGCCGCTCGCGGTTATCGGGCGAGCAGGGCATCCGTTGCTGTCAGAATCCGACATAACACTGGAGAAACTGACGACCTACCCCTGGGTGATTCCGAGGCAGGGCACGCCGACGCGTCAGTTCTTTGATCAGTTGTTTACAAGCTCGATTGCGGAAAACCAGCTGTCTCTGGTTGAAACGACTTCGCATATACTGACACGTGAGGTTTTGCTGGGCAGCGATCGGCTGACGCTGGTGTCGCGCCATCAACTGGAGCATGAGCTGAAAGAGGGGGTGTTAACGGTGATTCCCTACGCCTTAGGTGATATGCGCAGGTCTATTGGATATATGGTGCGCAGAGACTGGGAAGCAACAGCGTCGCAACAAAAATTTATCGAGATACTCAACCGTGCTGCTGAAGATTACCCGGATCTTTAACGGTGACTATTCTTAAAATCGAATACCACTCAGCGAGAATCCTATTTTCCAAAAAATCGCCGGAGAGGTAATCTTTCAGTCAAATAACCCGTTCCAACGGAGAGGAGTGATAGATGAGAATTTGTGTTGCAGGTGCAATGGGCGCCTTTGGTCTGAAACACCTGGAAGGGCTGAGTGCAATTGACGGTGTTGAGGTTACCTCTGTAGTCGGTACTAAGCCTGAAAAGATCAAAGCCTTTGCTGAAGAGCGCGGTATCGGTCACTACACCACAGATTTGGCTGAGTCACTGGCACGTGATGATGTTGATGGTGTGATTCTGGCAACACCGACTCAGATGCATGCTTCTCAGGCGATTCAGTGTCTTGAAGCTGGCAAGCACGTGATGGTTGAGATCCCGATGGCGGATAACATCGAAGATGCCCGCAAGCTGGTTGAAACGCAGAAGCGAACCGGTCTGGTTGCGATGGCAGGTCATACTCGTCGCTTTAACCCCAGCCACCAGTGGATCCACAACAAGGTTCAGGCGGGTGAGCTAAAGATTCAGCAGATGGACGTTCAGACCTACTTCTTCCGTCGCACTAATACCAATGCCAAGGGCGAAGCGCGCTCCTGGACTGATCACCTGCTGTGGCACCACGCTTGCCACACAGTCGATCTGTTCCAGTATCAGGCGGGCGAAAAAGCGACCAAAGTTCAGGCGATGGAGGGTCCTCATCATCCTGATCTGGGTATTGCGATGGATATGAGCATTGGCATGAAGACAGGTAGTGGTGCGCTCTGCACACTGTCTCTGTCGTTCAACAACGATGGTCCTTTCGGTACCTTCTTCCGCTATATCTGTGACAACGGCACCTATATTGCGCGTTATGATGATCTTTATGATGGCAATGAAAACAAAATCGACCTGACCGGTGTTGCGGTATCCAACAACGGTATTGAACTGCAGGATCGTGAGTTTATCGCAGCGATAAAAGAGGGGCGTGAGCCTAACTCAAGCGTCGCTCAGTGTTTGCCTGCAATGGAAACATTGCATGAACTGGAGCAGAAACTCGCTGAGGGTTAATAGCGCTCGATAAGTTCCACCGGGAAGATACAAAAAGGCGGCTGGTTTTTCCAGGCCGCCTTTTTTACTTTTAGGTACACAGCTCCTTGTTGGTATGGCTAGGCGAAATTTTTGTATTAATCTCTTTTGTAAGAGCAGATTTTTGGTTCAGTGTCGGGTAAAGTCGAATGGCTTGCTATCTGCAGTGACCGGTAGTCAAGGCGACTCTTTTATCAAACCCATCGGGTAAAATTGAGAAAGCGGATGTTGGATAGTCGACCTACCAGCTGGCGAAATCATATATTTAATCGTTCGAGTCTGCTTCGATCGGTTCTGCTCGTTTCAGTGCTGTTTGTCCTTGGCGCCTATGTCGCATCGGTGCTGTTTCAGCGCGAAGCCGACAATAAGTTAAACCTCTATCTGCAGGAAGCGGAGGTCGCATCCAACTCGCTGATACGTACATTCTCGGTTATTTCGCAGACCTATTATGATGAGCGACTCGCTGTCCGGACGTTTGGTGTCCAGCTTGCTGTGCTGGACCGCCTTGGATCGGACGTAACCCCCGAGAATTATCTGCTGCAACAGATAGAGAGAAACTTTTACTCATCCTTCAAACGCATCAGTAACAACGCGGGGATTACCGAGCTTGGTTTTTATTCCTCAAAAGGCCGGCACCTGCTCTCTTTCCATCGTCGCGATAACACTGAACATATCCGCATTGAGCGTTTGGTCGATCGTAGTATGTCACTGTATGGGACTGAAGCGGATGGTGAGAAAGTGGCTGACTCGGAGATCACCCTGAACGAGGTGGATACCGATATTTCACTGAGTAGTCTCTATAAGCAATTTCCTGTGTTTATGGGACAAAACATTGTTGGATATGTGGTGCTGGCTGCTTCCCATCAGCGTTTTGCCGAAAGCTTCAGCCAGCTGTTTACCAAGGGAACCTCCTTCTTTCTGCTACCAGCCGAGCATTTGGCTCGCCATACCCTGGCAGCTGCAGATATCGATTATCCGGTGGAAGCCTTTGATGGTAATGCCGATTATTTCCTTAGCTCGGGCTACTTTGAGGCGTTGAATGATCATATCCGCTCGACGGATGTGCTCTATGTTGAGAGTGACCTGAAAAAACGCGCGACAGAACTTGATCAACTGATGATCGAGGGGCAGTCCGGCGTTTTTCAAACACAGGTTAATGGTCGCCAAGTTGTCACTCTGCTGCTCCCGGTCGGCCCTCTGCAACAAGAGGGCGGTCCAGACTACCTCTGCTATCTGTTTGAATCTACACAGTTAGCTGCACTGGATGAGGTGCAGGTGTTGTTTCAGTTCAGTTTCTTTGTGATCTGTAGCCTGTTGGGTGGGCTGCTTTATCGCACTTTGTCTGCTTCAGAACTGATCCGCCAAGAGCACGATAAACTGAATATGGTGACCTCCAATCTGGCTGATGGTGTCGTCGTCCAGAAAGAATCTGGCGAGGTTACCTATGCTAATAAAGCTGCTCTGGATGTGCTGGGTACCACCGAAGAACAGCTGATCGATTCTAATCACCATGATCTCTACCACGTACACCAGAAAGACGCCGAGGGCGAGGAGATCTGTCATATCCTAAATGTCGCCCACACTGGGTATACCTATGCCAGTGACAGCGAGATGTTTAAACGCATCGACAATGGTAATCAGTTTCCGGTTGAGGTGGTGTCAGCGCCTATTCTGACCGGAAGTGAGGTAACAGGCGTTATCTCGATCTTTCGTGATATTACCTATCGTAAGGCTCAGGAGGAGCAGTTGCGCCTCGCTGCGATCGTGTTTGAGAGCAGTCTGGATGGTGTAGTGGTCACTGATGCGAATCTGTTCGTTGAAGTCTGTAACGGAGCGTTTTGCAAAATTACCGGTTATTCGGAGGAGGAGTGGATAGGAGGTCATATCCGCCAGATCAGTTCCGGAATTCACAATCAGGACTTCTATCGCGCAATGTGGGCAGATATCGTGACTCACGGCTGGTGGAGCGGTGAAATCTGGAACAAACGTAAAGACGGTAGTATCTATCCTCAGTTCCAGACGATCAATTCAGTGCTGGATTCAGAAGGGGATGTGATTCACTACGTCTCAATCATGCACGACATCACGCGTGAAAAAGAGCGTGAGCGCGAACTCGAAAAGGCCAAGTCGCTTGCTGAACAGAGTGCCAAGGTTAAATCCGAATTTCTGTCAAATATGAGTCATGAGATCCGTACCCCAATGAACGGTATTCTGGGGATGCTGGAACTGATTCAGGGTACGGAGCTTAAAGCCGAGCAGCGGGAGTTTGTTCGAATCGCTGATTCCTCAGCCAAGTCGCTACTCGAGATCCTGAATAATATCCTTGATATCTCGAAGTTCGAGGCGGGCAAGATGGAGCTTGAGCAGATTGACTTTAATCTGCGCAATCTGCTGGAGGATTCAGTCAAACTCTTCTCTGCTACTGCGCACGAAAAGGGGCTGGAGATCGGTGCACTGGTCGATAAAAGTGTGCCCAACTACGTAGTTGGAGATCCGACCCGTTTCAGACAAGTGGTCAGCAATCTGCTGGGTAATGCGATTAAGTTTACCGATCAGGGTGAGGTGATTATCAAGACCTTCGCATCGCTGGATACAGATGATGAATCGGTGTTGCTGTTTGTCAGTGTTCAGGATACCGGTGTAGGTATCCCACAAGAGGCTCAGGCAAAAATTTTTGACAGTTTTACGCAAGCCGAAGGTTCTACTGTGCGTCGCTTTGGTGGTACCGGGCTGGGGCTCTCATTAAGCAGGGATCTGGTGTCATTGATGGGTGGTCGTATCCAGTTCCAGTCGACAGAAGGTGAGGGGTCTACATTCAGTTTTATGGTGCGTCTGGGTATCTCTGAGCGCATCGATGAAGTTGATCAGAAACTGTCACTTGACGGGCTTAAGATTCTGATTGTTGATGATAATGAGATCAACCGACTGATATTGATGAAGTCGTTCGAGGATCAGAAGGTCGAAGCGGTTTCAGTCGACAGCGCTGAAAAAGCGATGCAGCTGCTGCTTGAAGCTGTAGATATGGGTAAACCCTATGATCTCCTGATTAGTGATTACATGATGCCTGATGTCGATGGCAGCATGTTGATTGATGAGGTTGATGCGAATCCCTCACTGAAGAATCTGCGCCGTATCATACTCAGTTCGGCGACTAAGACAGCGGTTGAAGCCCGTAAGTTCAAAGGCAAAGTTCAGGCGCATCTGAATAAACCGGTCGGGCGTCAGGAACTCTATCGCACTATTGCCGAGGTGATGGAGGATAAGGAACGATCGGGTAAACCGCAACAGAGCTCAAGCTCCTCTGGTGATCAGTACCTGCTCAACGGACTGAAGATTCTGTTGGTAGAGGATAACCCGGTTAAC
>JBFEXW010000178.1:0-4916 GCA_041562495.1 Marinobacterium sp.
GCGATAGCCTGTTCAGAGTGGAAAGTACCCTGACCACCAGTAAAGCCCTGGCAGATAACCTTAGTGTCTTTGTTAATTAGAACTGACATTATTAGTTGCCTCCCGCTGCTTTAACTGCCTGCTGCGCAGCATCAGTCAGACTGGTCGCAGCGATGATATCAAGACCAGATTCAGACAGCAGTTTAGAGCCAAGATCTGCGTTGTTACCTTCAAGACGAACAACAACAGGCACTTCTACACCGACCTCTTTAACAGCACCGATGATACCTTCAGCGATCAGGTCACAACGTACGATACCACCGAAGATGTTAACCAGAACGGCTTTAACTTTGTCATCTTCAAGGATGATCTTGAACGCTTCAGTAACACGCTCTTTAGTCGCACCGCCGCCAACATCAAGGAAGTTAGCCGGGAAACCGCCGTGCAGAGAAACGATATCCATAGTACCCATCGCCAGACCTGCACCGTTAACCATACAGCCGATGTTACCGGTCAGAGCAACGTAGTTGAGATCCCATTCAGCTGCTCGAGCTTCACGTGCATCTTCCTGTGATGGATCTTCCATCGCCTGAAGATCTTTGTGACGGTAAACAGAGTTACCATCGATCACGACCTTAGCATCCAGACAGTGCAGGTTACCCGCTTCAGTGATAACCAGAGGGTTGATCTCGAGAAGAGCCAGATCCTTCTCTTCAAACATCTTAGCCAGACCGAGGAAGATGTTTACGAACTGCTTGATCTGGTCGCCCTGCAGGCCCAGTTTGAATGCCAGTTCACGACCCTGATAAGGCTGAGCACCAGTCAGAGGATCGATAGTCGCCTTCAGAATCTTCTCTGGAGTCTCTTCTGCAACTTTCTCGATCTCTACACCACCTTCAGTAGACGCCATGAATACGATGCGACGTGAAGAACGATCAACAACCGCACCTAGGTAGAGTTCGTTAGCGATATCGGTGCAGGTTTCTACCAGAATCTTAGAAACAGGCTGACCGTTGGCATCTGTTTGATAGGTAACCAGATTAGTACCCAGCTTGTCCTTAGCAAAAGCTGCCGCTTCTTCTGGACTATCAACCAATTTCACACCGCCCGCTTTACCGCGGCCACCGGCGTGAACCTGTGCTTTAACAACCCACTTGTCACCGCCAATTTCTTTAGCCGCTTCAGCAGCTGCTTCAGGGGTGTCAACTGCGATCCCTTTAGAGACCGGCAGTCCGTAAGCAGCAAACAGCTGTTTACCCTGGTACTCGTGAAGATTCATGCTTTGATCCGTATTTAATCGATTTTGTGCACACAGAATGTGCCCTGCTCTTTTCTACTGGTATGAAAAACCCTCAGAGGTTATCTGAGGGTTTATTCGATTCCAGCCTCAGCGTTTTTTGCGGTTGGCTATATGGATAGCGTGGTTATCCACAGCCAGTGCAGCTTCGTGAATCGCTTCACTCACTGTTGGGTGAGCAAAAACAGTCAACTGCAGATCTTCCGCACTGGATGAGAACTCCATCGCAATGACGCCCTGAGCGATAAGCTCAGATGCGATACCACCGACGATATGAACACCCAGGATACGATCGGTGGTTTCATCTGCAAGGATCTTAACGAAGCCTTCAGTCGCGTTTGCTGCCATGGCACGGCCAGACGCTGCAAACGGGAATTTACCACTCTTATATTTAATACCTTCAGACTTAAGCTGTTGTTCGGTCTTACCGACCCACGCCAGCTCAGGGAAGGTGTAAATGATGTTAGGAATACAGTCGTAGTTCATTGCAGCCTTATGACCGGCAATGATATCCGCAACCATGATGCCCTCTTCAGATGCTTTGTGTGCAAGCATAGGGCCACGAACGGAGTCACCAATAGCGTAAACGCCAGGAACTTCAGTACGGCAATTTTCGTCAACGAAGATAAAGCCACGCTCATCCAGCTTAACGCCAGAGTCGGTTGCCAGCAGACCACTGGTCTGAGGCTTACGACCTACAGCAACGATCAGCTTGTCTACAACCAGCTCTTTGTCGCCTTCAGAGTCAGTGAACTTAACTTTAACCTGCTTACCGTCAAGAACTTCAGTACCGGTGCAACGCGCACCCAATTTGATATCCAGTCCCTGTTTAGTGAGCAGTTTCTTAGCTTCCTTGGCCAGATCAACGTCAGCCAATGCCAGGAAGTCATCCATCGCTTCCAGTACAGTGACTTTAGATCCGCAACGCGCCCAGATGGAGCCCATTTCAAGACCGATAACACCTGCACCGATAATACCCAGATGCTCAGGAGCTTCATCGATATCCAGTGCGCCAGCGTTATCCAGAATCAAACCTTCTGTCAGCGGTGCTGGTGGGATCTCAACCGGAACAGAACCTGATGCCAGAATCACGTTTTCAGCGCCATGAACACTCACGTTGCCGTCTTTATCAGTAACTTCAACGCTCTTATCGGCGAGCAGCTTACCTGTACCCTGAAGCAGGGTTACGCCATTCGCTTTGAACAGGCCAGCGATACCGCCAGTCAGGTTTTTAACGATAGTATTCTTGCGAGCAACCATCGCTTTCGGATCGATCGTTACATTATCAGCAATAATCCCCTGAGCGGCAAAGCCATGCTGTGCTTCGTGTAGTTTATGGGTAGTTTCCAGCAGAGCCTTCGATGGAATACAACCTACGTTAAGGCAGGTGCCTCCGAGAATAGCAGTGCCCTTGTCATCAACCCATTTTTCAACACAAGCGGTGTTAAGACCCAACTGCGCAGCACGGATAGCTGCAACATATCCGCCAGGGCCCGCACCGATAACAATTACGTCAAATTTATCAGACATCAATCTTTCCTGTCTTAATGCAACCCGGGGTTGCGTTTCTCGGTATTAAACGTCAAGCAGCATACGTGCTGGATCTTCCAGCAGGTCCTTAATGGTTACAAGGAACTGAACCGCTTCTTTACCGTCAATCATACGGTGGTCATATGACAATGCGAGGTACATCATCGGAAGAATCTCTACCTGACCATTAACTGCCATTGGACGTTCCTGGATCTTATGCATTCCAAGAATCGCGGTTTGCGGTGGGTTCAGGATAGGCGTAGACATCAGAGAACCGAATACTCCACCATTAGTGATAGTGAAGGTACCGCCCTGCATATCATCCATACCCAGCTTGCCGTCACGACCACGCTTACCGAAATCAGCAATCGTTGCTTCAACTTCAGCGAGACTCATGGCATCTGTATCACGGAGTACAGGCACCATCAGACCGCGGTCAGTAGATACAGCGACACCGATATCCTGATAACCATGGTAAACCATGTCATTACCGTCGATAGATGCATTGACTGCAGGGAAACGTTTCAGCGCTTCAGTAGCTGCTTTGACAAAGAATGACATAAAGCCAAGGCGAGTACCATTATGAGTCTTTTCAAACAGATCTTTATACTGTTTGCGAAGTTCCATAACAGGCTTCATGTTAACTTCGTTATAAGTAGTCAACATTGCAGCATTCTGCTGTGCTTCAACCAGACGTTTAGCGATTGTAGCGCGCAGACGCGTCATCGGTACGCGTTTCTCGATACGCTCACCAACAGGAACATTCAGAGCAACAGACTGAGCCGGCGCAGCAGCAGGCGCTGACGCTGGGGCCGCTGGTGCCGGAGCTGCTGGTGCTGGCTTGTTAGCCATGTAGTTGAGCACATCTTCTTTAGTGATGCCGCCACCTTTGCCAGTGCCAGGAATCTGGCTGGCATCAAGGCCGTTTTCGTCAATCAGCTTGCGCGCAGCAGGGCCCACTTTCTCAGCGTCGCCTGCTCCAGCTTCGACTGCAGATGTACTTGCAGCGGCAGGCGTAGAAGATGCAGCAGCGCCTGCTTCGAAGGTTGCAATCACTTCATCGCTCAGAACAGTGTCACCTTCGCCTTTAATGATCTCTTTAAGAACACCATCAGTTGGAGCAACAACCTCCAGTACGACTTTATCGGTTTCAATATCAACGATCAGCTCGTCAGCAGCTACCGCCTCACCTGGCTGCTTGTGCCAAGTTGCTACGGTGCCATCCGCTACGGATTCTGGGAAAGTAGGCGCTTTGATTTCGATTGACATGCTATTTCCTTTCTATGTCCTGTACTCGTCTCGACAAACAAGTCCAAAAAATTATGCGTTTAGTGCGTCGTTAACCAGTGCATCCTGCTGTTCAGCATGAACTGACATATAGCCAACAGCCGGAGCAGCAGCATGCGGACGACCTATACCTTCAAGATGCAGTTGCGGTTTCACCTTCTGCAGTGCGTGACGCATATGGTGCTGACTGCAGTACCAGGCACCCTGGTTCATTGGCTCTTCCTGACACCAGACAACTTTCAGCACATTCGGATATTTACGCAACTCTGCTTCCAGAATCGCTTCCGGGAATGGATAGAGCTGCTCAATACGGATGATCGCCGTATCAGTCTGTCCAGTTTCAGCGCGACGGTTGTAAAGGTCGTAATAAACCTTGCCACTGCAAAGTACGACGCGTTTCACCTTCTCGATATCAAGCGCATCTACCTCTCCGATAACTGGCTGGAACCCACCCTGAGCCATATCTTCGAGCGTCGAGATCGCCTGCTTATGACGCAACAGAGACTTAGGCGTCATAACAACCAGCGGTTTACGCAGGGGACGAACCACCTGACGGCGCAACAGATGGAAGATCTGTGCCGGCGTAGTTGGTACACATACCTGAATATTATGTTCAGCACAGAGCTGCAAATAACGCTCCAGACGTGCCGAAGAGTGCTCTGGTCCCTGACCTTCAAAGCCATGGGGCAGCAGCATTGTCAGGCCACAGAGACGCTGCCACTTCTGTTCACCACTGGTAATAAACTGATCGATTACCACCTGTGCACCGTTAGCAAAGTCACCGAACTGCGCTTCCCAGATAACCAGTGCATTAGGCGTTGTA
>JBFEXW010000179.1:0-4827 GCA_041562495.1 Marinobacterium sp.
CATGTCTGCGGCTGCCCTGGCGCGTTAAATACGTTTTAGACTGCGGAATTACGGTGCCAACCAAAACATCAACGATTATTCAGAAGTTTGTGCTTCAAATCTGGTTAAGTAGATATTAATAGCAATCTTGTAGGTCATTCAGACTGACCTATAAATCCGGCAGGTTTTACCTTCCATGGCGATATTCACAAAAAGGTGCCCAACGGACATTGTGTGATGCATGTACACACTACTTCCGCTATGACTGTCTGTTGCCTTGAGGAAGGTGAGCTTAAGCAATTTTTATGCGGCTCACCTTTATGGAAAAATCGCCCACCATGATTTTCAAGGAATTACCGTGCATGCGGACCTGATAATGACAGAAAAAAGCGCTTAGACGTCAGAACGGAGCCGTAAATCGTTTCTGTACTTCGCCTATTTGTGCCTGTGTCTCGTCACTCAAGGGCATATCAAATGCATTGATATTCTCTTTTAGTTGCTCCATCGATGTAGCGCCGATTATTGTGGATGTCACTCCATCTACCTGATAACACCAGGCGAGAGCCAGTTGTGCAGGTGTGTAACCGTGACGATGAGCGATCTCGGCATACTGGGCAACTGCTTCATGTGCCGCAGCTGTGTTGCGGAACAGATTACTTGGATTAGTGATGCTCCAGCGACTACCTTCAGGAATAGCCCCTTTTGCATATTTGCCTGTAAGCAGACCTGTCGCCAACGGGGACCAGGGCAGATAGGCAATATCTTCATGCATGCAGTTTTCAATCAGGTAAGGCCAATCCTTGGTGTGCAGCAGGTTGAATTCATTCTGAATTGAAACGACCCGTGGAAGCGAGTGTTTATCGCTTAACTTTAGATAGGTATTTATTCCCCAGGTGGTGTCATCAGATAGTCCAAAGTGACGGATTTTTCCCGCTTTAACACAGGTATCTATCCCCTCCAAAATATCGAGCATCTGGGCTTCATGTTCAGCGGCATCGATCTCACTAAACCGAACCTGGTTTAACCGGTGTTTACCAAAATGGGGCGAAGTTCTATTTGGCCAGTGTAGCTGGTAAAGGTCTATGTAATCAGTCTGTAAGCGCTTTAGTGAACTGTCTACCGCTTCAATCACAGCGTTTCCTGTGATTGGTCCGCCATTACGGACCCAGGATAATCCGGAGCCTGCAATTTTGGTAGCAATAACCATATCTTTACGACGTGACGGGTTGCGGGCAAGCCAGTTGCCGATAATTTCTTCCGTTTTGCCGTAGGTCTCAGCGGTGGGTGGAATGGCATACATCTCCGCTGTATCGAAGAAGTTAATTCCAACTGAGAGCGCGTACTCAATCTGCATATCCGCCTCAGCCTGAGTATTCTGCCTACCCCATGTCATCGTACCCAAACAGATACGTGAAATATCCAGACCGCTACTGCCAAGCTTGGTGTACTGCATTGCAAACCTCTTGTTATTAAAATTGTTAGCCCTTGGGTTTAGTAAAGATATGGAGATTCATCCAATCTTTCAACATCATACGTACACTCCATCCCGCATGTCAGTTATGGGTTGTTAATCTTCCATATAGGCTCACCGAAAGAGCGTGTTCGGTGATCAGGCTTACGAAATTAAATTGATGTTTTATTGATCTGGTTCGGTGAACTTTCCCATCGATTGATAGCCTAATATAGATTGAAAATCTTTTGAGATCTATCTGACGCTGTCTGCCTCTCTCGTTAATCGGCAAAACCTGGTGAAGGAGCGTATCAGTGATGACCAAAGTAACGTTCAATGTTGTAGGCCAGATCTGTGCCAGCACATAAGATTTACCGAAGCAGCCCGATTACTGTCGACGTATTCAAAATTAGATTCCTATACGGCGCTACTGCTCAGCGAAGTTCAGGAGATAGTTAAATTAGAGAAATCACCCTGGGTATCGGGTGTGAAGGCGCCCACTCAAAACCCTACCAACCTGTCGCCACGTCACTTAGGTTCACTCCCCGCAGCTCCCAAGATTAACTAAACAACTGAACTGATTTTGACTTAATATCGACAAATCTCACGGACATTCGTTGCCAACCCTCCCCCTCTTATGGGTAAGAAACCAACCTCTTTTCTGGTATTTTCCTGCTCTGCATATCCGGCGACTCATGGTAAATCCTATGCTGTAGCATCTATACTGAAAGCCAACTAAACGATAAACGCACGGTTGGTAATTCTAATTTAATACAGGAGTTTGGTATGCCATCCAACATCAAAGGACTCCATCATGCCGCACTACGTTGCCGCGACTCCGAAGAGACTCGCGAATTCTATGAAGACTTTCTCGGGCTGCCTTTGGCTGAAGCGCTGGAGATAGGCATCACCAAAACGGGGCGTTTAGAGCAGTATCTGCATACCTTCTACAGGATGGATGACGGCAGCTTTTTAGCTTTTTTTGAATGTCCGAGTATGGCGTTTGATTTTAAGGCGCAGCGCGATTTTGATCTGCACCTGGCGTTAGAAGTTGACCGTGAGCACTTGCTCGAAATGCTAGACAAAGCACAGCGTGAAGGACGGGAATGTCGCGGACCTTCGGATCATACCTTTATAGAATCGATCTACTTCAGAGATCCTAACGGATATGTTGTAGAGCTCTCAGCCAAGAGGTCTGTTCATGATGAAGCGGTAGATCCAACGCTGAATAATGCACGCACAAAGCTAGCGCGCTGGACAGATGCTAAGCGTAAGGCGGGTTACGGACCTGACGCTGCGCCAGGAAACCTGTTGTTTGAAACCGGCGCACAGGTAATTGGTACTGCGGGAGAAACCCATTAAAACGCCGTTTAAGTGAGAGTCCGTTCTTGGCAAACAATAACTTCATCTATAACGCGTCAGCTGCCCGGGTCATATTCGGCGAGGGATCTCTGCAACAGCTTTCAAACGAGTTAGATCTGCTTAAATCTCACCGCCCTCTCCTACTCTGCACACCAGGTCAGCTAAGCGGTGCTGAGAACATTGCTGCGATGCTTGGCGATCGCTGCATTGGTATATATGACAGAGCCGAGATACATGTGCCGGCCGCTACCGTACGGAATGCCTGCGATCAGGCTAAATCTCTGCGCGCTGACTCCATAGTTGCCTATGGTGGCGGCTCAACCATAGGGCTAGCTAAAGGAATTGCGTTGGAACTGGGGCTTCCTATTCTGGCTATACCTACGACTTACGCGGGTTCTGAGATGACGCCCATATACGGTCTGACTGATAAGGGGTTAAAAACCACCGGGAAAAATTTTCGTGTATTACCCAAAACCGTAATCTATGACCCTCAGTTAAGTGCGGTTCTTCCGGTCGACATATCGGTCGCAAGTGGTCTTAATGCGATCGCTCACGCCGCTGAAGCCCTTTACGCCAAGGATGCTAACCCGATTACAACTATCCTCGCTGAAGAGGGAATCCGCTCAATGGCAGATGGATTACGGCAGTTAAATATAACGCCCAATGATCTGCAAGCACGAAGCACATGCCTTTATGGCGCCTGGCTATGTGGTTTGGTATTAGGAAACGTTGGAATGGCGCTGCACCACAAACTGTGCCATACCCTCGGTGGCAGCTTTAATCTCCCTCATGCTCAAACTCATGCCGTAATACTGCCGCATGCAATTGCCTATAACGCGTCATCTGCACCTGAAGCCGCTGATCGAATACTGAAGGCGCTGGGTAGCGATGAAGTGTCGGCTGGTACAGCACTTTACGATTTCTCCAGGGAAGTTAATGCACCTCTGACTTTGCGTGAATTGGGACTAACCGAATCTGACCTTGATGCCGCGACTGATATCTCATTAGCCAACCCCTATTGGAATCCTCGCCCGTTAGATAAGCAGGAAATACGCCATCTGCTACAGGATGCGTTTGAAGGGAATCGTCCGGTTTAGCGTTGGATCCAATTGTTTATCTACTGCCACATAACAGGAACTCTTAGCCATAATTGTCGAACTGACAGCCTATTAACCAGCAACAGATCGATACAGAACCTGACCGATATTCACTGCATGTTAAACGGGCTAATGTATTCTATAGCCCCGGTGAAGTTTTGATAGCGGCCACCTGAACACACAAAAACAGGATCATCTGCCCGATGCGGTGACCCAAACAAACAAACTGACTGGTTAACGTAAGGAGTCGAAAAACGATGGACAAGCTTATTAAGGGTGTACTGAATTTCAGACAGCACATCTACCCGGAAAACAAAGCACTCTTTGCTGAGCTTGCTGATAAAGGTCAGAATCCGGAGGTGCTCTTCATCACCTGCTCTGACTCGCGTATCGACCCTAATCTGCTTACCGGTACCGAACCGGGTGATCTGTTTATCTGTCGCAACGCAGGGAACATTATACCGCCCCACAGTAACGAAACCGGCGGCATGACAGCATCCATCGAGTATGCGGTAGCGGTACTGGGTGTTAAACATATTATTATCTGTGGTCACACAGATTGCGGAGCGATCAAAGGTGCTTTGGACCTCAATAGTGTAAAAGGCCTGCCTCATGTACAGGAGTGGCTGAGTCACTGCCGATCTGCGATGGAGATCATCCGTGAACGTAATAATTTAGCCTGGGATCAACCTATACACAGCTGTCACCTTAATGAATCCATTGAGGAGAATGTGTTGCAGCAGATTCAGCATCTGCGCACCCACCCTACGGTAGCGGCTAAGCTCGCCACCGGGAAAATCCGTATCCACGGATGGGTGTACGATATCAAAAGTGGTTCGGTTCGATGTTCTGATGAACATGGAGAGCGATTCCTGCCTTTCGAAGAGCGCTTCGCTGAGGAATAGAGTCGACTACTACAGATATCGGTTTTTATCCTTC
>JBFEXW010000180.1:0-4797 GCA_041562495.1 Marinobacterium sp.
GGGCAATATCAAGTGCCTTACCGCAGTTGTTACGCTTGATCAGCGATACCATCTCGGGTGCCCAGTTACCGGCATCCATCAGACGTCCAACCTGCAGTGCAGCCTGTAGACCCAGTGTGATCTCTGTCTGCATATTCGCCAGCTTAAGCTGAACCAGCTGATTAGCTGCCAGAGGACGACCGAACTGTTTGCGATCCAGCGTGTACTGACGTGCGGCATGCCAGCAGAACTCGGCGGCACCCAGAACACCCCAGGCGATACCGAAACGAGCTTTGTTCAGACAGCCAAATGGACCGGAAAGGCCGCTGGCATTCGGCAGCAAATTCTCATCTGGCACAAAGGCTTCATCCAGTACGATCTCGCCCGTCACTGATGCTCTCAGACTGAGTTTTCCTTCGATCTTCGGTGTCGAGAATCCTTCGGTACCACGCTCAACGATGAAACCACGGATCTTGCCCTCGTGGGCTTCGGACTTTGCCCAAACAACCGCGAGATCTGCGATCGGACTATTGGTGATCCACATCTTCTGCCCCGTCAGCAGATAGCCGCCATCAACCTTTTTGGCGCGGGTAATCATGGAACCCGGATCCGAACCATGGTCCGGCTCAGTCAACCCGAAGCAGCCGACCATTTCGCCGGTAGCCAATTTCGGAAGATATTTCTGCTTCTGCTCTTCGGAACCGTAAGCTTCAATTGGGAACATCACCAGTGATGATTGAACGCTCATTGCAGAACGGTATCCAGAATCAACGCGCTCTACTTCGCGGGCAATCAAACCATAAGCAACGTGACTCAGACCGGCGCCACCGTACTGCTCAGATACGGTCGCGCCAAGCATACCCATCTCACCCATTTTGAGCATCAGGTCACGTTCAAATGATTCATTACGGAACGCTTCCAGAACAATAGGTTTTAGCGTGTTCTGACAAAATGCCCGTGATGCATCTGCGATCTGACGCTCCTCTTCGGACAACTGCTGGTCGAGTAGTAAAGGATCTTCCCAGTTAAAGCGCTGTGTTGAACTCATCGTTTTCTTCCTGTTTTTTTACGCTCGAATTATATAACTATCGGTACAACCAAGTATGACAACGAATATTATTATATTTATACGGATAAATACAATAATTCAAATAGTCGCAATCAAATTAGGTTTATGGCAGGATGAACAGCTTACTGAGCACGGGTTATCTAAATGCAGCTAGGCGAATTCACCTCCCCAAAACGGGTTAAACGATCTGATCAGATCGTTAATGCGATAAAACGCTGGGTTGCGGTGAATGGAAAACAACCCGGCGACAGGCTTCCTAACGAAAAAGAGCTTATAGCGCAGTTTGACTGCTCGAAAGGCACGATACGCGAAGCACTTAAATCTCTTGAAGTTCAGGGATTGATAACAATCCGTACCGGCCCAAATGGCGGTGCCGTACTGGCCCCTGTTCCTTACGAAAAAGCCAGCGAATTACTGCGCAATTTCCTGCATTTCCAACAACCCACAGGCCCAGATATCTACGCATTAAGATCACTGATTGAGCCTGAAATTGCAGCACTGGTAACTCCCCTACTTACAGAGGATGATTTTGCGCACCTGCAGGCACTGATTACACGCTGTGAAACCGAACCGCGAACCTTTGAAGAGCGTGTTGAGCAACGCATCTCAGAACTGGAGTTTCATGTGGTTCTGGCACAACGCTGCGGTAATTCAATTCTGGCGTTTATCGGCCGCTTTCTGAATGACATGATCCGCGACCTGGTGATCTTCAAAAAATCTGCACTGCCTGAGCAGCGCGAGTTCTCCTGCGAAAACCTGAAACACCATCAGGAACTGCTTGAGGCCTTCCGCAAGAGGGATGCTGATCTGGCCAGAGAACTGATGAGCCGTCATATGAAATCAGCCGAGCATTTTAACCGAGAGCTTGAGGGGAAACTAAATCAACATCTGCTGACCACAGCAACACAGAACCTCTGAACACGCCCTGCCTGGCTTCCGGATCTCCGCTATCCTTTAAATAGGTAATAGATAGAAGAGATCTGTATGACTGATCCGTTTAACCTTGATCGTTTTGTCCAGGCGCAGGAAACACGCTATGACCAGGTGATCAGCGAGTTGCGAAATGGCATGAAGCGTTCGCACTGGATCTGGTTTATCTTTCCTCAAGTTCAGGGCTTGGGACGATCAGCAACGGCACAATACTATGCTCTTAAGAACATTGAGGAGGCCCGGGCTTATCTGAAGCATCCTATACTCGGGCCCAGATATATCGAGTGCTGTGAAACTTTGCTACCTCACCAGAGCTGCCCCATTGAGCAGATACTGGGCTATCCTGATAATCTAAAACTGAATTCATCACTCACGCTGTTTCATGCGGCCAACCCCGAAAAAAATCTGTTTACTAAGCTGCTTAACCTTTTTTATGCCGGTCAGCACGATCAGGCGACCAATGATATTCTCTCTCAACAGGCAATATCAGGCCAAACCCAAACCCAAACCCGGGTTAAGACTCCCTAGAAAGCCAGCAATTAGGGAACCTGCGAATAAGCGCCCAAGGGGCCTGGAACAGCCAATGGCATTGTCAGACGGCTGATAAGGACTCGTTATTAGCTGGGCTGTCTTTCGCGCACTTGACTGTTTCAGACTCCCGCAGCGAACATGTGGGACTTATTCGCAGGTTCCTTAGCTCTGAACAGTTGGCCCGCTCTGTTATATAACTCTGATTTTAAAATAGTCCTGGCAGGCAGAGTTTTCGATGAATCTTCGATAATGATTTCAACTGTTAAAATTTTTCTGATACTGCTCCGTTTAGAGCCCATCTATTGTGGCGGCCCTGCCCCGCACATTGCCTACTTTAGAGATGAGTTTGTTACACCTCGACGACACTCAGGATGGAGATCGGGTAGCGCTCTGCCAGTTTAGCCCCAGCCCTCTATTTTCAATTCACCTAAACAGGACTGTTTAAATCAGGAGATGTGAGGTTAAGACACGATAGTCCGCAGATTTTCGATAACAAGGGGCTTTGGAAAGACCGCTGTTGCGCCCAGATCCTTTAACCGATCGGTCTCATCACCGATGACTGCCGCTGTGAGCCCTACGATAGGTTTTTCATAGCCCGATTTACGCAAAATTTCGGTCAGCCTGAAGCCATCCAGATTTGGCATAAACAGATCGGTTAATATCAGATCAAACGCCTTTTGATCTGTAACCTTCAACGCTTCGCAGCCATCCGATGCAACCGTTACGATCGCGCCCCGCTTTCGCAGAGTTTCTGACGTGATCATTCGAAGTACATCTGAATCCTCAACAACCAGAATCTCAATTCCCGACAGAAAGCTATCAGTTGTATCTTCAGAGTTTACAGGCTCAATCGTATCCGGTGCACGTTCAAGATTACAGATTAATTTGAAGACAGTCCCAGCGGACGGGTTGTTGTTACAGGTCAGATCGCCATTGAATATTTCGCGTGCGTAATATCGTGCAATATAGAGTCCCAGCCCTGTACCATCACTGTGCTGTTCACCACGTTCGAACGCCTCAAAGATCCGTGGAACCTCAGCCGCACTAATCCCCATACCGTTATCGCTGAAGGAGATGCTGTATGCGACGCTGCTTCCCTTAGATTCAGACGCCACATCGATCTTGAGTGTGCTGGCCTGCGCATGAAGCGCACAATTCCTTACGAGATTGAGAATAATCTGCTTAAGCAACTGTTCCCTTACCAGAACCTGTTCTGATGCCTGCGTAAAATCCTGAATCTCTACGTTCAACCCATGCTTTTCAAGGAGCGGGCTGAGCAACGGCAGTGTTTGGTTAATAACGTTAGCGACAGTACAAACGCGTACCGGTGTATCAAATGCCAACTCGGGCCGGGTAACCAGCCGCATGTCATCCAACACCCCCATAAGGTTGTCGAGCAACTCTTTCATCGTTCGATCACGAGCTGTATGACAGTCTGGCCTCTGTTCATCAAATAGCATTTTTAGCGCGGCTGCAGGTGTTCGAAGTTCATGACCGATAATGGCAAACAGGTGTTCCTGTTTCGCTTTCGCGGTCATCGCCGCTTCCGCGTCCTCTTTGCTTTTTGTTATATCGGTTCGGATAGAGATGTAGTGGGTAATTTCCCCCTGAATGTTTGTAACCGGCACAATTGTCGAGGCGACCCAATAGTACCTACCATCCTTTTTCCGGTTCTTAATATCGCTGCTCCAGACATTTCCCTTTTTCAGAGTGCGCCACATATCCCTGAAAAACGGCTTTGAATGATACCTGGAACTGATGATGCTGTGATTTCTGCCGATCAGTTCAGCGCGTGAATAACCACTGATTTTAATAAAGAGATCATTAACGTAAACGATATCGCCCTTATGATCACTAATACTGACAATGGCGTGGCTGCTCAACGCGATCTGTAACGCTTGAGGAATTGTACCTAGAATTGCTTCCAAACCGGCCTCTTCCTCAAAACGTTCTGCATGCATAATAAGTACATCTGCTTTATTCGTTAATCAAGTCATGTGTGTCGCATTATAATCAAATGGCGAATTGTTAAATATAGGCATTATTCTTAGGAATTATAATCACCTGCTCCGCAACTGGCCAGCAACCAGCAATGATATTGTTTACAACATCACCGTTTAGATACCCGAACGAAATAAATATAATAATACTTATATCTATCGAGAATATTCGTTCAGGTTTTATTAATATTTAATCGATAAATCGTTTAATATAGTTGCTAATATCTGAAACAAGCCAATAAAACCGATAAGTGGATGTTTGTTTCAAGTTGGCAACGGTTTAGCAGA
>JBFEXW010000181.1:0-4774 GCA_041562495.1 Marinobacterium sp.
GTTAAGCGAATCGCGTGGTGCACAGGTGCTGCTGAGCGGATGATTTAGCACGCGGATCAGTTAGGTGTGGACCTGTTTATCAGTGGTGAGATTTCGGAACCGGTTTTTCACTATGCGCGTGAAGCGGGTATTCACTATCTTGCGGCAGGGCATCATGCAACGGAGCGTTATGGTGTACAGGCGTTAGGTGAGCATCTGGCGGAACGTTTTGAGTTGGATTATCAATATATAGATATCAATAACCCGGTCTGAGAGCTGAACTGTAAACCAAGACCGGAAGTCGAGGTTGATGGTAACCTGACTTCCAGCTCTTATAGCTGCGCTAAAACACCGGTTTAGGCTGAACGCTTTTCCGGAGTCTCGGCATAAACCTTAGCTGGGTCAGCTGGGTTTTCGGCGCTGTCCGGTTTCAGTCCATAACGATCTGACAGTGTGCCTGGCTCATCGGCAGAACCTTTAGGCGCATAATCAAGCGGCGCATAGATATTCGCCTCGTTCACTTCAGATGTCTGCTGAGAAGGAGTCTCTTCAGACGTTTTGGTCTGGATGCTGTTGCTTAAACTTAACTGTGCACTTTGCTGCAGGCTGGCGACCAGTTTTTCATCGCGGCACAGCGTTTCAGCGCTGTTGGCCAGATGCTCATGTACCTTCTGATACTGGGACGTCAGACCGTTGACCAGTTCCGCAGTCTTGGAAAAATGCTCATTGACCTCTTCACGATAACGCGAGAGTTCACGTTGTGCCTGATCGAGCTCGTCGGCAAGTTTCATCTCCCGAGAGGCGTTACTGCCATTTTTCCCGAATAGAAAACCTAACAGCATACCGACAATCAGTGCGGCGATAGCGATTACCCAAACAGTGTTCTGGTCCACTACGATTTCCTCAGCTACAGAACTTTAGAACGGAAAGCTTATTACTACATGCTATTATGCCCATGCATTGGCTAATGCTCAAAGATAAAAAACTCAGTATTCAGCGTTGAATTCAGGACCTCGCCTTGATTTGTGTACTTCGGACTCTATCGATTAGTCTGATTCTTACAATATTTCCGCTTCTAAATGCCCAGGCAGCCCAGCGTGTCGTCGTGCTGGCACCAGACCTTGTCGAGAATATTTTTACGCTGGGTGCAGGCGCACAGATGGTCGGGCGTGTATCAGGTGCTGATTACCCTGAACGGGCGCTGTCTATTCCGGTGGTAGGTGATTATCAGGGGTTGAATTATGAAGCGATACTTGCTGTCAAACCTGATCTGGTGATCGCTTGGAAAGAGGGAAGTCCGGCCGTTCAGTTGGAAAAGCTGGAGAGCCTGGGACTTAGGGTTGAAAGAATCTCCTCATCCCGAATTTCAGATCTACCCAAGCAATTTCTGCGACTTGGGGAGGTTCTTGGTGTTCCCGAGAAGGGAAAGATAATAGCAACCAGAATTGAGCGCCAACTGCAGGATTACCAGCGTCGGGATAGCGGAGTGCGAGTATTTTATGAGCTATGGAGTAATCCGCTGTTAACGGTGAATCATACCTCCTGGATCAACGATGTGGTTCAGATCTGTGGTGCAGACAACCCTTTTTCCAATCAGCCTGAGTCGGTGCCTCAGATAGCGCTGGAAGCGGTACTGCAACAGCAGGTTGATATGATACTTGGCAGCAGCGAATTGCCCGATAACTGGAAAGCTAAATGGCTGGCGTGGCCTAGCCTGCCAGCGGTAAAACATAATAAGCTCTATACAGTGAATGCGGATTATCTGCACAGACTGACTCTGCGGACTCTGAAAGGAATCGACGAGGTCTGTCATCTGCTAGATAAAGCTGAAGTAAATGATGGAAGGGATGGTTAACCTTGCAATATAAAGAGACATTGAATGCAATCATCGCACAACTTCATAAGTTAGGTGATCTTCCTGTTTTCAGCGCGACAGTGAATCAGATAAGACAGATCAGTGCCTCTCAGGAGAGTGATGCAATGGCGTTGGCGATGGCTGTTATGAAGGACGCCAGTCTGTCATCCCGGGTGTTACGTCTGGCCAATACCCGAGCGTTTAATCCTACCGGATCCCAGGTCTCATCACTCTCAAGAGCCGTGATACTTCTTGGCTTTGAACAGATACAGAATCTTTCCTTAACGCTTAAGCTTCTGGAGAGTCTGCGCAGTAGTGATAAGAATCAGGTTCTCGATCAGCTTCTGGTCAGAGCCTTTTTGAACGCATCGCTATCCAGAGAGCTTGCCGATAAAGCAAATCTGCGCAACGCCGAAAGCATCTATCTGAACGGTCTGCTCCATTCGCTTGGTGAGATCCTTGTGGCTTATACGCTACCGGAGCTTTACGCGAAAATTCGTGAATCCTGGAGCGATAAGAATCTCAGCTGGCTTCAGGCGCAGCTTGATCATATGGGCGCGGAGTTTTCAGACTTCGGGCAGGAGTTTGCGTCCCTCTGGGGTTTTCCGAAGAATCTTGTTCAGTCGATGGATAACTATACCGCTTCTCAATTGAAGGGGCGCGACAGGACTGCTCATCTTATCGCCTCTGGTGGTCATCAGTTGATTGCGAAGCTGTACGGTAAGGGTAGCAATGAGCGTCTGGGATTCTCCGGACTGACTGAGCTTCTGGCTGAGGAACTCGGTATCGAAGTGGATGCCGTTGGCGATGCGATCCATCAATCTTATAAGCTTGCATCTAAGCTCTCAGGCGAGGTGGGGTTGCCGATAGGCGTGATGAAACCTAGCGTTGGTGCGACCGGCGATGATGTTCTTGACGAGCTGGCGTCTGAGATCTCCTTCTATCTTCATACGCAGGAGCAAAAAAGCAGAGCTGATGAGGAGGAGGTTTCGTCGGCCGAGAAAGATAAATCAGATGCATCTGACCAGAAAGCGCTGATCAACTCATTAAATGCGTTTAATCGCCTGGTTCAGTCTGGTGCCAGTCCATCTCAGCTTATTCGTGCAGCGCTTGAAGGGATCAACGAAAGTACGAATGTAGACCGGGTACTGTTTCTGATGCGCAATAAACAGACGGATCAGCCCGATCTTAAGTTAAGTGTGGGTCAGGATTTGAAGTCTGCTGATGACTACTTCAGCAAGCTGAATGATCAGGTGGTTATCAAACTTTTCCGAGGTTTGATGAAGCAGAGAACAACGCTTTTGGTTGAGGATGTTGATGAACCGGGTTGGGGTAGTCGTCTGCCTGAAGGGTTAGTGAAGGGGCTGAAGCCCAGAGGTTTTCTGGTCAATGCCTTGTCTGTTAATTCTAAACTGGTCGGGCTTATCTACATTGATAAGCTGAAACGACCGCTTGATGACTCAGACTTTGCGATTGTTAATCAGTTTCTGCTGTTGCTGAAGATGGGGCTGGAGCTTCACTCCAACCCTTAGGATGCCTTGGCGGTCTGATTATTCAGTTAGCCCTTTAAAGAAGGATTTAGTGCCGTCCCAGGCATCTTTGCCAAGATCGATCGCTTTATCTGCACCGACAGACGTAGAGCAGGCCGCACGTTCAGCGACGCAGCGTGATACACAGCCCGCTTTAGCGGCTTTGTCATCAGGATGGCGAGTTGCACAAGTAGACTCGCACCACTCCTGCTGACCATCACAGCCGATCGTCTGGTCAATCACCTGAGAGTCCTGATAGACCCCTTTGCCATATTCAATAGCAGATTCAGCTCCCGCTTTTGTTGAGCAGGCCGCACGCTCGGCAACGCAGCGAGAGATACAGCCAGCTTTGCCAGCGTCATCGTTTACATAACGCACCTTACAACTGGTTTCACACCAGGTCTGCTCTGTTCCGCAGTCGGCATAAACCGATGTTGAAGCGGTAATAAAGATAAAGAGTGAGAGTATCCATTTCATAGCATTAGTTATCCGAATTAAGCTGTTTTCCGGGCTTCCAGAGTATCTCCTCTTCGCCGTTTCTGCGAGCCAGTACACGAGCCAGAACGAAGAGCAGATCGGAAAGTCTGTTCAGATAGGCTACCGCTTGAGGATTAACATCAGTTGAATGCGCCAGATCAACCAGTCGACGCTCAGCCCGTCGACAGACACTACGTGCAAGATGTACCCGAGCCGATTCAAGGGTGCCACCGGGAAGAATAAACTCTGTAAGCGCAGGTAACAGGCTGTTATATCCATCAAGCGTGCTTTCCAGACGATCTATCATCTCGGGCGAGATCACCGTGTAGTTGCTATCAGCAACGGCTATCTCCCCGCCGAGATCAAACAGATCATTCTGGATCTGTCTGAATACCGGGGAGAGGTCATCATCCGGCCCTAACCCCGCCTCAACAATACCGATCAATGAATTCAGCTCATCGACATCCCCCAGTGCTTCGATACGTGGGTGGGTTTTATGAACCTGTTCACCATTGGCGAGGCGGGTTTGACCAGCATCGCCATTGCGGGTGTAGATTTTGTTGAGGCGTTCAGACATCGCTTTTAGATCCCAGTTATAGATCTAGAAAGTATAGCGTAGTGAGGCTTCTGCGTATCGACCTCTGCCGTTGTAGTTGTTACTGGTTTGATACTGCTCATTCAGCAGGTTGTCGATACGAAAACCTAGGTTTAACTGGTTGCTAAGGCTCTTATTGAGAGCGACTGCAACAACTGTATAGTCAGGCATGTGTCCATTGCTGCCGTAGGTTTTTAAGCGGTTTACCCAACGAACAGATGTGTTGACGTTTAGCGAATCCGAATAGTGGTGTGTAATATCTAGCTTCACCTGATCCATTGGGCGTTCCAGTAATTGAGCTCCAGAAGCATCCTTAGTGTTTGTGAAGGTATAACTTAA
>JBFEXW010000182.1:0-4770 GCA_041562495.1 Marinobacterium sp.
ACGACCGATTGATAATCTTTCATCCCCTGTTCAGTGAGATCGATAGTGATATCGAAACGCGCAGCATCGTCCAGGTCGATGCCAATCCAGGCACCAAGTGATTTAGCCCAGCCCTTCACTTTCAGATAGGAGAGCAGACTTCCCGGTCCCTCGTAGCCGATCTGATTGGCAATATAGTAGAGTGGTTTGATCCGCCAGTAATCCTTGCGTGATGATACAGGGAAGCTGATCGTCAGTGACTGTCCCTGTTTCAGGGTTTTGACATCCAGTTGAACCGGGAGTCGATCAGTCGCGTACAGCGGCGCACTGTTGGTAAAGGGCGTGGCACCAGTGTTCCTGATGGCTGAAAAATATTTTTCGGCTAGCTGTTTCAGTTGTACGGTGGGTTGCGGTGAAATCAGAGCCAGCGTCATTAGGTTGGATGAATAGTAACGATTGAAGAATTGCGTCAGATCTTCGCGAATCGGATCCTCTGGCGAGTTGGTCAACGTTTTTAGATCGCCAACGGTAAATGCGCTCCAGGAGTGCTCTGGGTTCATCAAAAGCTTATCAGCAACATAGTTACGCAGACCATCATCCATTTTCTTGGATTCATACTCTGAATTTACGGCATTGCGTTCGCGCTCGACATATTCTGGGTTGAACAGCGGCGCGATAAAAAACTGTGAAAAACGGTCGAGACCAGCATCGAAGCTAGGCGTCGCTATATCAAAAAAGAAAGTGGTGTTTTCAAATGCGGTAAACGCGTTGTGGCTGCCACCATTGGCGCTGATAAAGTTTTGGTATGAATCGGCTTCCGGGTATTTTTGGGTGCCAAGAAACAGCATGTGTTCCAGAAAATGGGCCAGACCCTCCCGATCTTTCGGGTTGGCGTTACTACCTGCTTTAATGCTGACGGCGGCGGCTGACTTATCGAGTTTTGGGTCTGATACCAGTACGGCACGCATACCATTGGTCAGGGTCACGACACTGATATCGCGCTGATCCCTATCGCTCTGTATAACCTCCGCCTGAACGGAGAATGACACAACAAGCAGCCAGGACTGGATAACAACTAATAGATATCGTGAAAACACAGCATCTGATCCTCAACGCAGTGAAACAACTGTGCAGAGTGTACGCGTGCCAGGTGAAAACTATCTGAAGCTTTTTAATCCCTGAGTATAGTGAGCTATGAGGCGGTTTCAGCCGAGCTTTAGGCCGACAAAAAATCCGGCTGTTGCACTGACGCCGCGGCTGGTTATTGTTGATAACCTGTCGATCAGAAAACTGCCTGAATCATTGGCGAGCTGGGTTGCAGAGTTTGCCGCCTGCTGCAGGCTGGCATCATCGATCGTCAGGATGCCGTAGTACTCACCAACAAACATAAACGCGATAGCTGCCCCGCCGATAAGCAGAGCAAGCTTTAACATCTTTTTTGCGAAGTAACCTACCGCCATGCCGATAATAAAGGGTGCGCCGACATTGCCCAGTAGAAACGCGGTCGAAAGAAAGTCGGTGGAGGTGCTCGCGGTTTCTACATTTTCCATAGTGTAAATCGTGTTTTTATGGCTTAAGAAGGGTACGATTTTCCTGTATTTATATCGTGCTTTCCAGTGCTTTTGAGTGTTCTTATCCGGACTAAACAGAGATGGGATTTATCTCCGAGACTCGGTTATAGTAGAGACCGGCTTTATCAACTGCTTTATTTCAAAGGAGATTCCCGATGAATCGCGAAAAAGTGATCTTTGCTTTTTTCATCGTGTTGGCGCTGACACTGAACGTGGGATTTGTCGTCGGTAATGTGGATGATCCAGCACACCATGATGTGATTGAGCTGTTTCTGGCGATCGTGGTCAGTCTTATTTGTACCGTACTGAAATTTGGCGACCGGAGCCATCTAGGGGCGTTGATGCTGGCAACGAGTCTTGTGGCTGATCTTCAGCTATTTGCTGGTGCATTTGTCTGGGGCTACGTACAGTACATTTCAGAGGTGGGGATGACCAGTGGAGCGATGGTGAGTGTCGTTTCCTTCTCGGTAGGTGCCGTAGCCGCTAACCTGATATCGGTGGTGCTGCTGGTTGTGGAGACAGTGATGATTCGGCGCTAACCCGATGAATACGCTACTTTATATCCTGCTACGCCGGCTACGTATGCCGTTGCTGGTGTTGATTGGCGTCTATGCAGTTTCAACGCTGGGCTTGGTCTTGATTCCGGGGCAGGATTCCGAAGGTAATCTTTGGCGCATGGATTTTTTCCATGCGTTCTACTTCGTCTCCTTTATGGGATCGACTATCGGTTTTGGTGAGGTGCCTTATGAGTTCACTGATGCTCAGCGGATGTGGACTCTGTTTTGTATTTATTCAACTGTTCTCGCCTGGCTCTATGGTATAGGTGCAACACTGGCCATCGTTCAGGACCCCAGCTTTATCAGGTTGTTGCGTACCCGGCGTTTTAGCAGTCAGGTGCGTGGTATGAAAGACCCCTTTTATCTGATTTGCGGTTATGGAACCACAGGGCGGGAAGTTGTTCACGGTCTTGAACATCGCGGTATACGCTCTGTTGTAATTGATCGTGAACAAAGTCGTATTGATCTGCTGGAAACAGATGAACTGGTGCTGCCTGGTTTAGGTCTATGTGGAGATGCCTCTGTACCTGAGATTCTGGATCTCGCTGGTTTACAGCACAAAGAGTGTCTTGGCGTACTGGCGTTAACCAATGATGATTCGGCGAACCTGTCAATTGCGATTGCAAGCAAGCTGCTGTTTCCCAGACGTCTTGTGATCAGTCGTAGTGAAAATGACATTACAACGGCCAATATGGCCTCGTTTGGTACCGATCTGATTATTAACCCGTTTCGCCAGTTTGCCGATTATCTGGGGCTGGCTGTTAGCAGTCCGCACCGACATCTTGTCTACGACTGGTTGATGCATCCGCATCATCGTCCGCTATCTTCGGTTTATAAGCACGCAACCGGTCGCTGGATTCTATGCGGTTACGGGCGTTTTGGCCGCGCACTTTCAGAAGTACTTTCGGATGATGAGACGCATCTTACGTTAATCGATATCAACCCGGATAATCTGACAGGCATTGAGGATGCCGTTCTTGGAGTGGGCACAGAGTCTGTTACCCTACAGGAAGCGAGAGTTGAAGAAGCTGTTGGCATAGTGGCTGGTACGGCCAACGATGCGGACAATCTTTCAATCATCATGACTGCGAGAGAGCTGAACCCCAAGCTGACTACGGTTGTGCGTCAGAATCAGTCGGCTAATGACCTGATTTTTTCGCACTCTAAAGCTGACTTTGTGATGCAGCCTGGACAGATCATTGCAACCCGGATACTGGCACATATACGTACGCCTCTGCTGCGCGAGTTTCTTGACCTGTTGTATAGTCGGGATGAGGTCTGGGCTCATACACTGATGAATCGTCTCGTTCAGGTGGTGGGTGATGATCCTCTGGATAGCCGTAACTATACACTTGATCCTCAGAGTGCCCCGGCTATTGTTCGGGTGCTCGAAGCCGGTAATACGGTTAGTTTGCGGACACTTATGAAGAGTCCGCATGACCGTACCCAGGTGATGAGCTGTTTCCCTCTGCTATTGAAGCGTGAAGGACGGCATATTGTGATGCCGGGAGAGCTGGAACAGCTTGCGCTTGGGGATAAAATTCTGTTTTGTGGTCGTGCTGGTGCACTTTCAGAGCAGAGCTGGGCGCTGGAAAATGAATCAACATTGAATTATCTGCTGACCGGTGAGGATAGCAATCCAAACCCGATCCTTAGATTGATAAGAAAGAGATACGGATGACCGCCTACTGGTTGCTGTTGTTAACGCCGCTTTTCTGGGCGGGAAATGTGGTTGCTACCCGGTCGATTTACGCCGAATCTGACCCGCTTTCGCTGGCATTTCTTCGCTGGACGCTCGCTTTTATACTGATCTCTCCCTGGGCGATACCTGCGCTTACGCGACAGTGGCGAGAGATAGGGCGGTCGCTGAATATCCTCGTGCCGCTGTCGCTACTGAGTGTTGCCAGTTTTAATACATTTATCTACCTCGGCGTCCAGTCCACTACTGCGACCAATGCAGCGTTGATTCAGGGGGTTATTCCTGTCCTGATATTGCTGATGAGCCGCATTTTTTATGCTGAGTACATCTCCGGGTTGCAGTGGGTAGGAGTATTGGCTTCAATTCTGGGTGTGCTGACGCTGGTGTCACAGGGTGATCCCAACCGTTTGATAGCGCTCGAGTTCAATCGAGGGGATCTGTGGATTGGCGTTGCCGTGATCAGTTGGGCGCTCTATTCAGTGGCTCTGCGTCATAAACCCAAAGAGGTTGAGCCCTTTGCTTTCTTCTCATTCTCTGTCCTGGTCGGTGTTATCTGCCTGTTTCCGTTCGCCGTCTGGGAGCAGGACAGTGTTGGCTGGCCGCAATTGCAGGGGCGCGTCTGGTCTGTTGTTGTTTATATTGCGATCTTTCCATCTATTCTGGCTTATCTTTTCTGGAATCGAGGTGTGGCAGAATTGGGGGCATCCACCGCAGGTCTGTTTATCAATCTGATACCGGTATTCGGTTTTGGTTTGGCAGTGCTGTTTTTAAAAGAGTCGGTGCACGGGTATCATCTGGCCGGCATTGTTATGATCGTTATCGGTATCTGGCTGGCGGTTTTTCAGCGTCTGTTAAAGCAGCGCGTGCATAGTTCAGTATCCTAATCTAAGAAGAGAGATTTTTAGCGAATGATTAAAAAGTTTTCTGCAGCGTTTCTGGCGCTCTGTTTCATCCTGATTCTGCC
>JBFEXW010000183.1:0-4751 GCA_041562495.1 Marinobacterium sp.
AATTGAGAAGGCGATCATGAAGTCTGATCTGGGGCTCAATCCATCGACAGCAGGCGGTATTATTCGAGTGCCTATGCCCGCGTTGACAGAAGAGACGCGTAAAGGTTATATCCGTCAGGCGCGTCAGGAAGCTGAAAACGCCCGCGTTGCTATCCGCAATGTTCGTCGCGATGCAAACGGTGATATTAAAGAGCTGTTGAAAGAGAAAGATATCACTGAGGATGATGCACGTCGTGGTGAAGATCAGTCTCAGAAAGCGACCGATAAGCATGTTGCTGAAGTTGATAAGCTTCTGGCACAGAAAGAAAAGGATTTGATGGAGATCTGATAGCTCCATTCTCTTAACTCTGTTGCTGGATAATAAAATGGCTCACGTAGAAGCGCAGCAGGTGACTGGTTTGCGACCTAAGCCCAAGCATATCGCGGTTATTATGGATGGTAATAATCGTTGGGCGAAACAGCGACACCTGCCGAGCCTTGCAGGACATAAGGCGGGTGTTGACAGTGTGCGCGAGGTTATACGGGCCTGTATTGAATCTGGTGTTGAGTCTCTGACGCTGTTTGCGTTTAGTAGTGAGAACTGGCGCAGGCCTGAGAAAGAGGTCCGTGGTCTCATGGAGCTCTTTAAGCTGGCGCTGGATCGTGAAGTTAAGAAGCTGGTCAAAAACAACATTCGTTTGCGTGTGATCGGTGATCGTGCCGGCTTCTCTGAAGGTCTGCAGAAACGCATCGCAAAAAGCGAAGCACTGACTGAGCATTGTACTGGGTTTAATCTTAATGTTGCTGCCAACTATGGTGGTCACTGGGATATTGCACAGGCGGCACGTAAACTTGCAGAAGGTGTTCAACGTGGGGAGCTTGAGCTCTCTGCGATAACGCCTGAAGCTATTTCGGCTGAAGTCTGTCTGTCTGATCAGGCGCCTCCTGATCTTTGTATCCGTACTGGAGGTGAGCAGCGTATCAGTAACTTTCTGATCTGGCAGTTTGCCTATACCGAGTTCTATTTTAGTCCCCTTTACTGGCCCGACTTCGGTCGCGAAGAATTACTGGCTTCTATAGCTGATTTTCAGACTCGGGAACGCCGTTTTGGTCGCACCAGTGAGCAGGTGGAGGCTGAACTGGGTGATTAAACAACGTATCCTTACCGCTTTGGTGCTGGCGCCGCTGGCATTAGCCGCGGTATTTCTGTTGCCGCTTGCAGCATTTTCTCTCGTGATGGCGCTGGTTGTCGCGATTGGTGGCTGGGAGTGGTCCAATTTTCTATCGCGCCGCAAGTCGGTTCGGTTTGGGTATCTTTTGAGTGTGATCTTGATTACGCTCGGCCTCTATCTGAATTATGATGATCTCTCTCTTTCAGTAATCTTCGCTGCCGGGATCTTCTGGCTGTTTGCGCTGGTTAATGTGCTGCGTTATCCGAATGTCAGTCTGATCGATTCAGTCTGGAGTAAGGCGCTGATTGGATTCTGTGTGTTGTTGCCGGCCTGGGTTGCGATGATTGGGTTGCGTTCCAGCACTGAGGGTGGCTTGCTGATAGCATTGCTGTTTTCGCTAGTCTGGGGGGCTGATATCGGGGCCTATTTCGCAGGCAAGCGTTTCGGTCGCCAAAAACTGCTGCCTAGCGTAAGTCCGGGTAAAACTCTTGAAGGACTCGCGGGTGGATTAAGTACCTGTGTACTGATTGCGTTGGGTTTTTCTATCGCTCTGGGGTTGAGTATGGGACCGACTCTGAGCCTGATCGTGCTGTCTATTGTTACGGGACTCGTCTCAGTGCTGGGTGATCTGTTTGAAAGCCTTTTCAAGCGTGAGCGCGGAATTAAAGACAGTGGCTCAATACTGCCTGGACATGGTGGTGTGCTGGATAGGATCGATAGCCTGACCGCTGCGGCACCCGTATTTTTTCTGGGTGTTAGTCTGACTCAAATCTTTTAAACTGGCCCTATGAGCTTAATTAATACTATTTTAGCAACGCTGGTAACACTAGGAGTGCTGGTTACCATTCATGAGTGGGGGCACTTCTGGGTGGCGCGCCGTTGCGGTATCCGTGTGTTGCGCTTCTCTATCGGTTTTGGAAAACCGCTCTGGGTCCGTCAGGGTAAGGATGGTACAGAGTACGCGATCGCATCTATCCCTCTGGGGGGGTACGTGAAGATGCTGGATGAGCGTGAAGGTGAAGTACCTCCGGAGCTGCGTTCACAAGCGTTTAATAATAAATCGGTATGGCAGAGAATCGCTGTCGTTGCCGCGGGTCCTCTGGTTAATCTGCTGTTCGCGGTGCTTGCATACTGGTTCCTGTTTTCGCTGGGCATTACGGTTGTAAAACCGGTGATAGGCACGGTTGAACCGGGAACTATCGCTGCTCGTGCAGGTTTGGAATCGCAGATGGAGATTGTCGAGGTTGACGGTCGTGCAGTTAACTCCTGGGACGAGATCAATCTGGCGCTTGCTGCCAGAATCGGTGAAAGCGGTAATCTCGTTATTCGCGCCGGCGATCCGGAGGCTGGCTGGTTGAAAACCTATACGGCTCCGTTGAATGGCTGGTCGATAGAGCTTGAGTCTCAGTCTCCGATTCAAGCGCTGGGCTTGATTCCCTGGCGACCTCAAGTTAAGCCGCTTGTAGGGCAGGTCATCGAGGGCGGTGCAGCAGAAACAGCCGGTCTGAAAGCGGGAGATCTGGTTAAGTCTGTAGATGGGCAGACTGTAGAACAGTGGATGCAACTGGTGTCTATTGTTCAGCAGGCACCGGATAGACAGTTAGAGTTCCAGATAGAAAGACGTGGTGCTGATATCCTAGTCCCGGTTACGCCGAACAGTCGGACGCTTGATTCAGGTGAGGTCCAGGGCTATATCGGCGTCGGTGTTGAATCGCCAGAGTGGCCTGCTAATAGCCTGAGAACTCTTAGCCTTAATCCGATAGAGGCGTTCTCTAGCGGCGTCGATAAAACGGCTCAGATGATCGGTCTGACGCTCGATTCGATCGGAAAAATGATCGTCGGCGCTATATCGGTAAAAAACTTGAGCGGGCCAATTACGATTGCTAAAGTGGCCGGTGCTTCTGCTGCGTCTGGGCTTGAATCATTTGTTGGTTTTCTGGCGTATCTGAGTGTGAGTCTGGGTGTGCTTAATCTATTGCCCATCCCTATGTTGGATGGAGGGCATCTGGTCTACTACATCGTAGAACTGGTGCGCGGCAAACCTGTGAGTGAACGTATTCAGGTTCTGGGGATGAAGATTGGTATGGCAATTTTGCTAACGTTAATGTCTCTGGCCATGATCAACGATATTGCCCGACTCTGAGTTGGGATAATAAAGAGGAAATATGAAAGGCATGAAAGGATTAGTTGGTATCGCTTTAGCTGCAACCCTTTGGGTGGGAACCCTGCATGCTGCTGATTTTACCGTTTCCGACATCCGGATTGAGGGGTTGGAACAGGTTGAGCCCGGCGTTGTCTTTCGCAATTTCCCAATAAATGGTGGCGATCAGATCTCTCAGCAGAGCCTCAACGAGGCGACTCAGGACCTTTTCCAGTCTGGTTATTTTGATGATGTTGAATTGCTTCGTGATGGTGATGTTCTGGTGGTGCGGGTTAAAGAGCGTCCATCCGTCGCGTTGATCCGCCTCGAAGGGAATGACCTGATTAAAGAGGAGCAGCTACGTAACGCGCTGCGTCAGGCGGGACTGGACGAGGGTGATATCTTCCGCAGTTCTGCACTTGATCAGATCCGTCTGGAGCTACTTAAGGTCTACAACGAAGCGGGACGTTATTCCGCGATTATCGATACTAATATAGAGAACCTTTCAGGTAATCGCGTTGCGCTGAATATCAATATCGATGAAGGCAAAACCGCGGTCATCAGGCACGTCAATATCATTGGTAATACGGCGTTTGATGATAAAACCCTGCTTGGGTTGTTTGATTCGGGTTTGACCAATATGTGGTCTTTCTGGACGGATAACGATAAATATGCACGAGAAAGACTCAATGCTGATATTGAACAGCTAAAATCCTGGTATCTGGATCGTGGCTATCTTAAGTTTGAGGTGAACTCGATACAGGTTTCTATCAGCCCGGACCAGAAACAGGTGTATATCACTATAAGCATCAATGAAGGTCAGGAGTATCGCTATAGTAGTGTTGATCTTGCAGGTAGTGTGGGAGGTTTGGATCTTCAGTCACTTCAAGATCTTGTGCTGATGAAAGAGGGCGATCTTTTTTCCCGGAAGCTGGTTGCCGATTCACAGAAAGCGATACTGGATCGCTTAGGAAATGACGGCTATCTCTTTGCTAAAGTGAACCCGTTGACTGAATTCGTCGGTGAGGATCAGGTTGGGCTTAAGTTTTATGTGGAGCCTGGCAAGCTGACCTATGTTCGTCGTATTGAGATAAAGGGGAATGCGACTACTGCAGATGAGGTTATTCGTCGAGAGTTTCCTCAGATGGAGGGCTCTGTTGCCCGTTCCAGTGATATTTCAGAGATGAAAAAACAGTTAGACCGTTTAGGATATTTTCGAACAGTTAGTGTGGATTCGCAGCCGGTTTCAGGTACAGACGATCAAATCGACTTGATTGTGTCTGTTGAGGAACAGATGCTGGGAGAGTTCACGGCCGGTATTGGTTATTCAAGTGCCGAAGGACTGCTGTTTCAGTTGGGTCTTCAGCAGCAAAACTTTTTAGGCTCAGGCAAAAGCTTTGGATTGAACCTTAATAACTCCCAGGTTCAGACAGAGTACGCGGTTAACTTCAAAGATCCAT
>JBFEXW010000184.1:0-4734 GCA_041562495.1 Marinobacterium sp.
ATCACCGAGACAGTAGTATCCCTCATCGTCGAAAGATTTCTCTGTCTGTTCCGGATTGTTCCAGTAGCCTGGCGTTACGGTTACAGCCTTCACACGAACTTCCAGTTTGTCACCATTGGGTATCAGCTTCAGCTCTACGCCCGGAGCAGGGGTGCCGACAACGCCTGAGGCACACTCCTCGATAGAAGCAAACATCGCCGAGGGAGCTGTTTCCGTTGCGCCGAGGCCCGTAACCATTGGGACTTTCTTGCCGGTGTGCTTCACAGCGAGCGCATCGAGTTTATCCCAGACGTGCTGAGACAGACCTGCACCTGCGAAGAACAGCATCTGCAGGCGGCTGAAAAAGTGCTTGGCGATCTCGGGTTCCTGTTCCAGGCGGGTTGCCAGTAGTTCGAACCCTTTAGGCACGTTGAAGTAAGTAGTCGGAGCAATATCGCTCAGGTTTTTCAATGTGGCTTCAATGCCCTTAGGTACAGGCTTGCCATCATCTATATACAGTGAGCCGCCGTTATAGAGGACGATGCCTACGTTGTGGTTGCCGCCAAAGGTGTGGTTCCACGGAAGCCAGTCGATCAACACAGGTGGCTGGTCTTTAAAGATTGCGAAGATACTGTTCAGCATAACCTGATTAGCGCAGATCATCTTCTGATTATTGATAACCGCCTTAGGCATACCTGTAGAACCTGAGGTGAACAGGAACTTGGCAATGGTATCGCCATTCACAGCATCGCGTGCAGCGTCTACAGCAGTATCATCGGTTTCGCCAATCAACTGATCAAACGCGCTGACACTGTAGTGAATAGCATCAAGGCTGTGCTCGGAGTGCACCGCTACAACCTTGGTATCTGCATCAGCAATCGCATCCAGTGCCTCGCGGTAGGGACCTAGATTGTCGACGAAATAGAGTCCGGGAGAGATCACCTCTTTTATGTGTTTAAGCTTGCCGTAGTCGGTGGAGATCAGCGAATAAGCTGGTGAAATTGGCGAGTAGGGCACGCCGACATACATCGCAGCCAGACCCAACAGTAGGTGTTCGATACTGTTGCCCGAAAGAATCGCGATCGGACGCTGTACACTTAGATTTTGTGTCAGCAGCCAGGAGGCTATAGCACGAACACGAGTGCGGGTTTCTGCGTAGCTCAGTTCAATCCAGTCTCCCGCTTCATCACGCTGAGCGACAAAAACGCTATCTGGAGTTTTCTTAGCCCAGTAATCGAGACGATCAGTTATACGAGTGGCATATGCATCCAGTGGGTCTTTACAACGAACGATCTGACTTCCATCTTCGCGCTTGATCAGCTCGATGGGAAAGTTTACGACATTAATAGAGTGAAACTCGGCTTCCATCTGTGACTGTCCTCTTGTCCTTGGGCAGCGCGTTAACTGCCGGAAAATATTTTTAGATTTCTAGTTTAAATTCAGCAATGCCTGCGCTTGCATCTGCGAAGCTAGCCATTTTGGCGATAACCTGTGGCAGGAAATAGGCGTTGTAATAGTTTGCCAGCGCGATCTGATTAGCATAAAAATCCGGATCCTGACCCTCCGCCAGACGCGAGTTCGATAGCAGCGCAATCTCTCCAAGCTGCCAGGCGCACAACAGTGTTCCGAGAGCTTCCAGCAATGGCATGCCACCTGCGTGTAGTTGGGTAAGATCAGCGTTTTGGTTCAAAATCGCAGGCATGCCGGCGTTGACAGCCGCAACAGACTGAGTCAGAGAATCACCCAGTTTGCGTAGTGAATCTGATGCCGACAGCAGAGATGCTGTTGCAGCGATCTCTTCAAGTAAGGTTTTGAGCGTAGTACCCTGATCACCACGGATTTTACGGAACACCAGGTCACGCGCCTGGATCCCACTTGTACCTTCGTAGATGGTGGTGATACGCACGTCACGCATAATCTGAGCGACACCGGTCTCTTCAATAAAGCCCATGCCGCCAAACACCTGAATACCTGTGCCAGCCATCAGGTTGGACTGTTCTGTTGAGTGGGTTTTGAATATCGGTGTGAGCAGTGCGATGCGTGCTTCCAGTGCCGCTTTTCCCGCTTCATCTTCGCAGAACTCAGCTTTATCAGACAGTGCTGCGATCAGGTAACCGAGACTGCGCAACCCCATCACCTGTGACTGAATCGACATCAGCATACGAATTACATCAGGATGCTGAGCGATCGGGACGTTCTTCGCATTGGTCTGGTAGTGTGCGCCCTGCGTACGCTCAAGTGCGTAGTTGCGTGCCTGCTGATAGCTCAGCTCTCCCTGTCCAACGCCCTGCATACCTACGCTGAGTCGTGCTTCGTTCATCAGTATGAACATCGCCATCAGGCCGCGGTTTTCAGTACCGAGCAGTTCGCCGTAGCAGGCATCATCGTCGCCGTAGCTCATCGAGCAGGTTGGACTGCCGTGCAGCCCCGTTTTGTGCTCAATACCCGTGCAGCGCACATCGTTAAACTCGCCGATTTCACCGGCTGCGTTAACGCGATATTTAGGCACTGCAAAGAGTGAAATGCCACGACTGCCCTCCGGCGCATCTGGCGTGCGAGCCAGTACCAGATGGACAATATTTTCGGCCAGATCATGCTCGCCATAGGTGATAAAGATCTTCTGGCCCTGAATCTTATAGGTACCATCACCCTGGGGTACCGCTTTGGTTTTCAGCGTGCCAAAGTCGGAACCAGCCCCCGGCTCTGTTAGCGCCATGGCGACGGTCCACCGGCCGGAGATGATCTTTTCCAGGTATCTGGCTTTCTGATCCTCGGTACCGAACTTTAACAGCACCTCCGATCCGCCTTGTCCCAGCGCCTGAAACATCACAAACGCTATATTGGCGCTAAGCCACATTTCGTTAACCGGCTGAGCAATAAACCGAGGTAACTGCTGGCCACCGAAATCTGCAGGCAGCGACAGACCCATCCAGGCGCCTTCACAAAACTGATTGAAGGCATCTTTCCAGCCTTCGGGTGTGGTGACCTGACCGGCGTTGAACTGGCATCCCTGAGTATCACCGACCTGATTCAGTGGAGCGAGGATGCGGTTTGCCAGCTTGGCTGCCTCCTCCAGTACCGCGTGAACAATCTCCTGGTCAAAATCCGCGAGCATCTCAATATCGCTGAGACCCGTTTTATTAATCGCGTGCTCAACAAGGAGTAACATCTCCTTTAGTGGCGCTTGATACTGACTCATTGATTCTCTCCTGCGCGTTCGGTGTGTTACTTGGCAGCCATGCGAATAGCACCGTCGAGACGGATCACTTCGCCATTGAGCATGCTGTTCTCAATGATCTGCTGTGCCAACATCGCAAATTCGTCAGGACGACCGAGGCGAGAGGGGAAGGGGACCGAAGCTCCCAGAGCTGCCTGTACCTCTTCAGGCAGTTCATCCATCAGCGGTGTCTGGAACAGACCCGGAGCGATGGTCATTACGCGTATACCCAGTTTAGCCAGTTCGCGAGCAACAGGTAGCGTCATTGCTGCCACACCCGCCTTAGTTGCTGCATAAGCCGCCTGGCCGATCTGGCCATCAAATGCTGCGACAGAAGCGGTGTTGATAATCACACCACGTTCGCCTGAGTCACCGGGTTCATTGCGCTGCATCTTGTCGGCAGCCAAACGAAGAATATTGAAGGTGCCGATCAGGTTGACGTTTACGATGCGTTGGAAAGTTGCCAGATCGTGTGGGCCATCACGACCAACAACACGCTTGGCACCACCGATACCTGCGCAGTGAACCACACCAGCGATAGCGCCAAAGTTTGCGACTGCGCTATCTACAAACGCCTGTACTGAAACCTCATCAGATACGTCAGTTTTGCTAAAGCCAACCTTGTCATCCAGTTCGGCAGATACACGCTGAGCACTCGCTTCATTGATATCAGCGATGCTGACCTTAGCACCGAGAGAGACCAGGCGACGCACAACCGCTTCGCCCAAACCAGAGCCGCCACCAGTAACCAGAAAATGGTTGTTTTCAATAATCATTGCTGGCCCCGCTTATGATTTTTTCTTACGGTTGAGGAATTTATCGAGACGTGCCTGAACTTCAGGGTTAGTCTGGGTAATACCGCATAGTAGTGATTCGGTGTACATACCGTCCGCATGTGACATGCTGTCGATATGCAGCAGGCCGGTCGTCATCGCCCAGTTGGAGTAGGGGGAGTTGGTCGCGATGGTTGCTGCCAGCTCTTTTGCTTTGTTCAGTGATTCGCCATTTTCAACCACATAATGTGACAGGCCGAGACGGTAACCCTCCTCCGAATCCACATCACGCCCAGTCAGCATCATCTCGGTCATACGGTTAGCACCGATAACGCGTGCAACGTTACGTGAAGCACCACCCCCTACGAAAATGCCGTGGCGACCCTCAGGGAGACGGTAGAAGGTGTTCTTGTCAGCCACGCGTACGTGTGCGCAGGTTGCCAGTTCCAGACCGCCACCGATTACAGCGCCTTTCAAAGCAGCGACAACCGGGATACCGCTGTTCTGAATATGGCCGAAAGTGCGGTGCCACATGTTTGAGTGCTTAACGACTTCATAGGGTTCACGCGCACGGTGTTCAGCCAGATCCAGGCCAGAACAGAACTCGGGACCACGGCCAGAGAACAGAATAGCGTTTACCTCTGATGGCAGATTGCGGAATACGTCTTCGATCTCCAGGCAGAGGGTATCGTTGATCGCGTTCTTCTTCTCCGGGCGATTCAGTTCGAGGTGTCCAATACCATTTTCTACGGTCCAGACGACGTG
>JBFEXW010000185.1:0-4719 GCA_041562495.1 Marinobacterium sp.
ATCATGCTGTTTAGCGTTCAGAACGTTATGTTTAATACCCGACTTGGTCAGCAACTGTGATATCAGTTCAGATGAGTTAACTGACGCTGTACCCACCAGTACAGGGCGCTTAGCTTCCTGACAACCTTTGATCTCTTTAACAATCGCCTCGTACTTATCCTGCATCGTCAGGTAAACAAGGTCGTTGTAGTCGATTCGCTGAACAGGGCGGTTGGTGGGAATAACAACAACATCCAGACCGTAGATCTGACGCAGCTCGAACGCTTCAGTATCGGCCGTGCCTGTCATACCTGACAGTTTTTCGTAGAGACGGAAATAGTTCTGGAAGGTAGTAGAAGCCAGAGTCTGGCTCTCCAACTGAATCTGGACACCCTCTTTAGCCTCAACCGCCTGATGCAGCCCCTCAGACCAGCGACGACCCGGCATAATACGTCCGGTGTGTTCATCAACGATTACAACCTGTCCATTCTGAACAATGTAATCGCGGTCTTTAATAAACAAATGGTGCGCTCGCAGCCCCGCCAGAATATGGTGCAACAGACTGAGATTACCTGGCGCATAGAGGCTATCTCCTTCTGTCAGAAGACCTGCGGTAATCAGCATCTCTTCAACCTTCTGATGCCCCGCTTCTGTCAGTTCAACGCTGCGATTCTTCTCATCGAGATGAAAATCTTCGTTAATCACCTGGGTGGTGTCTTTAACATCAATCTCACCCTCAAACCGGGTCAAACTGGGGATCAATGTATTGATCTGGCGGTAGGTTTCAGAGCTGTCTTCAGCAGGACCTGAGATAATTAGCGGTGTACGTGCTTCATCAATCAGGATTGAATCGACCTCATCGACCACTGCAAAGTTGAATTCGCGCTGTACCTTTTCATTCAGACTGAATGCCATATTGTCGCGCAGATAATCAAAACCGAATTCGTTATTGGTACCGTAGGTAATATCGCTGTTATACGCATCACGTTTGCTCTGCGGGTCCTGCCCTGAAACGACAACACCAACTGTCATTCCCAGCGATTCATAAAGCGGACGCATCCACTCAGCATCCCGGCTCGCCAGATAATCGTTAACAGTAACAACGTGAACACCCTGACCGGATATCGCATTGAGGTATACCGCCAGCGTTGCAACCAGCGTTTTACCTTCACCGGTACGCATCTCGGCAACCTTGCCTTCGTGCAGCGTCATACCACCGATCATCTGCACATCGAAGTGGCGCATCCCCATCACACGCTTTGAAGCCTCACGACAGGCAGCGAAGGCTTCCGGCAATATTTTATCCAGTACCTCACCTTCCGCCACGCGCTTACGGAACTCGGCGGTCTTGGCCTTCAGCTCCTCATCACTGAGCGCTTCAAAATCTACTTCAAGTTCATTGATCTGCTTGACCACCTTCCCCATACGCTTGAGTTCACGATCATTCTTACTACCAAAAATTTTCTTGAGGATGGGTGTTAGCATGCTGAGATCATCTGTTGTGTTGGTTTAATTGTATTTATGTATGAGTGGGGGCTGGGGCTGGGTAAATCAACCGCTGAACAGGAATTTATTCCCGACACCCCACTAGGTCGATCGACTGAAAAACAAAGGGCCGATCAAAATCGGCCCTGAGTTATAGCATAAAGTGGAGGCAGTGCGAACAGAACTCTGATCTTCTGATTAGCATCCCTGCCATTCGTGCCGTAGTTATCCTTTTGTTCAGACCGCTGCGGCCGGACGCTGATAGGAGATTGGCGCTTTATGCTCATCTTTTTCGAAGGTGACAATTTCATACGCCGATTGATCTGCCAACAGCGTACGCAAAAGTCGATTGTTCAGGAAATGCCCTGACTTGTGGCCATAAAATTCGCCGATCAGACTTTTACCCAACAGGTAAAGATCTCCAACGGCATCCAGAATTTTATGCTTTACGAACTCATCTTCATAACGCAGGCCATCTTCATTCAGTATCCGATAATCGTCGACAACAATGGCGTTATCAAAGCTACCACCTAAAACAAGATTCTGTGAGCGCAGATACTCGATATCACGCATAAAACCAAAGGTGCGTGCACGCGCTACCTCTTTTACGAATGAAGTACTTGAGAAATCCAGCGCCGCCTGCATCTGATGATCTTGAAAAGCGGGGTGGTTAAAGTCGATCTGGAATCCCACTTTAAAACCATCAAAGGGTTTGAAGGTGGCTTTTTTACCATCAGCTTCTACGCTGACCTCTTTCAGGATACGCAAGAACTGCTTCGGTGCATCCTGCTCATCAATACCCGCTGACTGAACCAGGAATACGAAAGGTGCAGCACTACCATCCATGATGGGCACCTCTTCCGAACTCAGTTCGATATAAGCGTTGTCGATACCCAGACCTGCCAGAGCGGACAGCAGGTGTTCAATCGTCGCAACACGCACACCATCTTTCGCAATATTCGTTGACAGCGTTGTATCAGATACATTCAGCGCCAGCGCCGGGATCTCCACCACTGGATCAAGATCGACACGACGGAAGATAATCCCTGTATTGACGGGCGCAGGGCGCAGAGTCAGATAGACTTTCTGGCCACTGTGCAGGCCAATACCTGTCGCCTTAATGCTGTTTTTGAGTGTACGTTGCTTAATCATCTAGCAGGGTACCAATAAAATTCTTTAAACAATGCACAACTATAATGCAAAAAGCCGGTTAATAACAGTTTCTTAACCGGCTTCAGGCAATTTATTAAGCTAAGGTTCAGCGACGACTGTAGGTTGGAATATCCAGATATTTCAAGTTCACCTCAGCTTCCACTACTTCAGGTTTATCAAGCAGAGCCTCGAAACGACGCGGCTTTAAGATCTCAGGCAGGTCAATCTTGTTGATATCAAACTCGTTCTTCACCTCTGCCTGAGTTTCGATCAGACGGGGCTCCCGATTCGTTTTCACGACGCGATCCAGGCCAGTCACTACCACACTCACTTTAAGCTGATCGTTCAGACTCGGGTCGATCGCTGTGCCGATTACGATCGTTGCATCCTCCGAGGCGTATTCCGAGATAATCTCACCCACGATACTGAACTCACCAAGACTGAGGTCTTCGCTGGCTGTGATATTGACCAACACACCCCGTGCACCGTTAAGGTCGACATCCTCAAGCAACGGACTGGCCAGCGCCTGTTCGGCAGCGATCTGAGCTCTATCTTCACCTACAGCCTCACCTGCTCCCATCATCGCCATACCCATTTCGGACATCACGGTACGTACGTCAGCAAAGTCAACGTTCATCATGCCGGGACGCGTGATCAGATCGGCGATCCCCTGAACAGCATGTTTCAAAACATTGTTGGCTTCATCAAAAGCGCGCAACAGGCTGCAGTTTTTACCCAGCACCGGCAGTAGCTTTTCATTCGGGATAATGATCAGAGAATCCACTGAGTCTCGCAGCTCCGCTATGCCCTCTTCAGCAATGCGCATCCGCTTTTTACCCTCAAATTTGAATGGTTTGGTAACCACCGCGACCGTAAGCGCCCCCTGCTCTCTGGCAACCTGTGCGATTACGGGTGCTGCACCAGTACCGGTACCACCACCCATACCTGCAGTGATGAACACCAGATCAGCCCCCGCTAACGCGTCGGCTATCTGTTCGCGATCTTCAAGTGCGGCGCCGCGACCGACTTCTGGGTTTGCTCCCGCGCCCAAGCCTTTGGTCAGGTCACCACCAATATGCAGCACTGAATCGGTACCCAGTTTACGTAACGCCTGAGCATCGGTGTTCGCACAAAGAAAATTGACACCTTCAACAAGCGTGTCAAACATATGTGCGACAGCGTTTCCACCGCCTCCACCGACGCCTATAACCTTAATATTTGCGCCTATTGGAACATCTTCGATTAACTGAAACACCTAACTTCCCCCTTCTGAATACTGCGCATACCTTGCAGATCCAGGTCTAAATGTACCCTTTGTTCTTGTCCCGGAATCACCGGGTATCAATCCTGTTTTGCGCTAGCCTCATCAGGCTTCCAGCGCACCGCTACACCATTGGTGTAACGGATATCTATCTGTTCTATTTGTTCAATCCGATCAGCCAGTTGAGCTTTATAGACCCGCAAAAAACGTCTCAGGCGCGGCATTAGATTCTCGCGCCCCGCCACGACATAAAGCCCATTACTCAGCTCCAGATTCCATGCGCCACGCGATTCAAGTTCCAACCCCGCCAGGTACAGACCGAAAGGTGCAAACAGACTGTTCAGATCATGAAACTGCTGCATGATTCGTACTGTTTCATGAGACGGGCCGCTTAGTTTCGGTAATCTGGTATATTCCGGCTTCAGATCAGGCCAGAAAATATCCCCTTCGTTGTTGAGCAAGCCGCGTTCACCCCAGCGGGCAACAGGTATCTCTTCAACCAGATTCACTTCAATCGCTGGCGGCCAGGTACGGCGTACTGTCGCCTCACTAACCCAGGGCTGCTCAACCAAAGACTCCTGCAGCTTTTTGATATCAACGTTGAGTAGTGTCTGATCTATGCCCCGTTTAATCTGTGTCTGCAGTTGGACCTTATCGATATGACGTGTTGCCCCATCAACAAGCACCTGTTCAATCGGTCGATCTATCCAGGTGATATAACGATTCATTCCCGAAACCAGCAGCGCGATAATGATTCCGGCCAGTGTCACCACAAACAGTGGGCGCCAGATCCAATCGCTTTCATCACCAACCGCCCCTTCTACCTCCGGCTCCCGGGTCTC
>JBFEXW010000186.1:0-4701 GCA_041562495.1 Marinobacterium sp.
AAATTTAAACGCGGGTAGCTTACGCAGCTCGGTACATAGCGTAATTCCATCCATATTTGGCATATTTACATCCGACAACACCAGGTCGAAACGTCCACCCGAGGCCTTCGATAATGCATCCTTTCCGTCTGATGCTTCGGCAACCTCATATCCCTCCTGCTTCAGCGTAAAGCTGACCATATTACGTACAGATGTAGAGTCGTCGACGACCAGAATTTTTGCCATGTTTGTACTACCTATCTAGTTACCAATTTACAAATCATTAAAGTGACAAGGCACTTTTTGCCCCTAGGACATTTGCTGTATCGATAAGAATCGGTGGAGTTGACTGCCAGTTGACCTGACACCCTTTTCCCTGCAGTTCTTTTACGAGTGAAAAAAGAAGTTGTATACCTGCAGTATCCACAGAATTGAGTGCAGAAGCATCCAGCGTAACCGCACCGGACGAATTAGAAATATTCTCTTTCAGCGACCCGATCTCCTGAGAAACCGTTTGAATGGTTAATTCGGCCGGTAACGTCACACTATTACTCATATTTACTAATCCAGCTTCGTTCTTTTTAAGTGTAAGCGAAATTTTAAAAATTTCCGCTCCAGAGTGATGTTTATGTCACTTGATCCTTTGACGCATATCAAGATGACTTTTGTTAACTGTGCGACTAGCAGTTTAGCTCAATCTGTTGGTTTTAAAAGACACTTATCAACATAAAAACCAGATCCGATGAGCCTATCCGTACACTAATCAGTGCACCCCCTTACAAACCAGCGAATTTTTAGTTACAGCCGCTTCGGCCAGACAGCCATCAGCAAGCGACAGAAACAACTCTAACCGGTTCTCTCCTCGCTGAGGATGGCCTAAAGCAGCACCCGTCGATATCGTTACATATTTATAGGGATCATTAGCCACATGCGGAATTTGCAGCTCAAACAGACTATTGCGCAGCGATTCCAGATAGATCCGTAACGGATTGAGTGCGTGCTCAGCTGTACTCAAAATAAACTCCCCTTCGCCCAGATAGCCTAGTCGGTCATTTGGTCTTTGGAAAGCTGACAGCAAAAAAGCTGCCACCAGACGCTCGGTCGTCTCCGCCTTCTTCGGTAAGACCAGTCTGAGCTCAGCAAAACAATCAATCTTAAATTTCACGATCGCCAGCGTGAGTGAAGCACGGCGACAACGGTCATATTCATTCTTTACGTTATCAGCTGCTGCTACAGGATCGGGCAAACCTGTATAGGGGTCCGTGTGTGCATTACGCGTCAGCGCCCGTAGTTTTAAACTGAGGTCGCTGATATTTCTCATCTGAAACTCAAGTTCAAACGGGTCAAGTGGCTTTTGCAGGATACACACAGCGCCAGATTCCAAAGCCCTGCGACGTGTAGGCAGATCCAGTAACTTTGACATCATGATTATTGGCACTGACCTGTAACCCGTTATCTGCCTAACTTCGCGGATCAGTTCAACACCATCCATCAGCGGCATCACCATATCGATCAGCAGGAGGTCAAACCCACTCTCATTCCGGATAAGATCAAGTGCTTCTAAACCATTTTCGGCGCCAAAAACCAGAAACTTATCTTTAAGTTGCTGCTGGACCTGACGTCTAACCTGATGGTCATTATCAACGATAAGAAGCTTAGGAACGGTCAAATGCACCAGTGCACTCCTTAGACTCCGTGATAAACATCTCTCCCTGCTGCATCCCTTTCCTCATTGTAGTTATTGTCATATAAGGCACAGTCGTATCTATACCAGATTATTTCCGAGAAATCTTTGATTACTCGCTGACGACAGCGGGAGAGACTCCGTAGTGCTCAGCAAACAGCTCCAAACTTTTCGCGTCCATTGGCCTGGCAATCAGGTAACCCTGAACCTCATCACAGCCATATTCACGCAGCAGTTGCACCTCGTCACTCTGCTCGACACCCTCCGCCAGCGTCCGTATCCCCATGCTTCTGGCGATACCGATAACCGCTTTTACAATCCCCTGATCAGCTGCATTGGTGACAATATTTTTCACAAAGGCACGATCTATTTTCACCATATCCGCATTAAATTTCTGCAGATACTCAAGTGAAGAATAGCCTGTACCAAAGTCATCAATCGCAAGCTTAACGCCCAGTGCAGCTATCTCCTCGATCACTTTGAGCGCCCTGACTGGATTGATCATCGCTGCGCTTTCTGTCACCTCGACCTCCAGAAAGTCAGCCGGGTACTCTGTGTTAGACAGTAACGCTTTGAGCTTTGATGCCAGCAGTTCATCACTGAACTGACGACCTGAAAGGTTAAACGACATGCGAAGTTTCAGCCCCCGCTGATACCAAGAGGATGCCTGACGAATAGCCTCAGCCATCACCCAGTCGCCAATCGGCTGAATCAGATCCAGTTCCTCCGCAAGCGGGATAAACTCACTGGGAGGCACAAAACCGAGTTCGATATGATCCCAGCGAATAAGCGCTTCAACACCGAGCATCCGTCCCGATTCAAGATCGATCTGAGGCTGGTAATAAAGCATGAAGCTTTTGGTTTCGAGTGCCTTTCTCAGCTCAGTTTCGAGATAGATACGCCGGTTAAAATCGGCTCTGCTGTTTTGATCAAAGACCAGATAGCGGCTGCCACCAAGCAGCTTGGCTTCGCGGCGCGCCTGTTTAACGGCACTGTCGATTTCGCTATAGGATCCGGGCACATCCCAACTAAATACAACACCCATACTGGTTTCGATAAACACCGGATTGCCATCAAGCTGGTAAACCTCTCGTACCGATTGCTGCAGATCACCCAGATAACCAAAGAAGCTCTCCTCCGGAGAGGGATCCTCGACCAGTATCACAAACTCATCCGGCCCTATACGTGCCAGAAGGTCATGTGAATTTTTGGTCATCGATAAGCGCTGGCCAAACTGTTTCAACAGCTTATCGCCAACATCCTGCCCAAGGCTATCGTTGATCAGACTAAAGCGGTCGATATCAATTGAAAGAACTGCGAAAGCCTGATGCTCAGAGATCATCCGCGTTATCGCCTCATGGAACATGACACGATTGGGAAGCTTGGTCAGATGGTCGTGGTACCGCTGGTAGATAACAGTCTTCTTGGCCGCATGAAAATCGGTGATATCCTGAACAACGCCGAGCAGCTTATTATCAGAGATCAGACGCAGCACCGTACGAACATGATGGATGGTACGGTGACCGCCTTTCAGCACGAACATATCATGTTCCAGGAGTGCCTTTTCGATATCCCCCCGGATCACCTGTTCAACTTGATCCGCAACACGCTCCCGATCCTCATCAACGACACTCGCCAGAAAGCCATCCAATCGCCTAACAGAAATCGTCCGGTCCAGTTTGAGAATATCGATCAGCTCTTGAGACCAGGTCATACGCTGCTCTTTGAACTCCCATTCAAAGAACCCAACCTTCGCGGTTTCCTGAGCCTGCTGCTGAATAAGGCGCACCTGATCAAGCTGACGTGTCAGATCATAGGTCCTGAGCGCATAACGGATTCGACGAACGATGATCGGCCAGGTGATCGGCTTGGTGATAAAGTCGGTTGCTCCAACCTCAAACGCCCGGTCAATATCACTGACAGCATCGAGACCGGTGAGCATAATTACCGGCACCTGCTGATTCAGACTGCGAATAACATTGCAAACCTGATAGCCATCGACGTTGGGCATCATTACATCAAGTAGCACTAGGTCCGGCATCGGATTTGACTTCAGATAATCGATCGCCTCTGCGCCATCTGCTTTCGCACTGACCCGATAACCCTCAACCTGAAGAACTTTAGTCAGCATGAGGCGGGTCGGGGCATCATCGTCTACGACGAGAAGATCGACAACGCTATCAGTGTCTGCATCACGCTCAATCATGCTAACTAATCCACCCTCTAAAGTGTCTGTTCTATAAAGTCTAACAGCTTCACTAACGCAATGCGGCGAGCAGCGCCTCAAGTTCTGCGTTTAGCTGCTGTCGATAAGCAGCCAGTTGATCCACCTCAATATCTGAACTGCTCTTTTCGATCGATCTGGAGAGTTCAGACAAACGCATTGCGCCAATATTCCCTGCGCTGGATTTAAGCGTATGCGCGGCACGCTTCACTGCAGTTGCATCCTGATTTACCAGCCCCAGATCGATCTGGGAGGCCAGTTCCCGGGATTGTTCAATAAAGCTACTAATGATCTCCTGAACCTCTGCATCACCGAGTACATCGCGCAGACCGTCCAGCACCCCTGGCTCAAACAGGGAGATATCTCTCAGGTCCACTGGTCCTCCGGAATCACCCATCACTACCAAAGGTTCAACAGAGGCATGAGATTTCTGCTCCAATATCCGGGCCGCATCGGCGGCGTTTTCTGCAATCTCAGCCACACTCCGGGAACGGCGATGAACCGCGAATTCAATCAGAGTGTCGCGGAACCGTTCTACGACAAACGGCTTACTAACATGCGCATCCATTCCAGCAAGACTGCACTCTGTTTTATCATCCTCAGTTACAAATGCCGTCATCGCGATAACCGGGGTACGAACCGCGCCTATCGATTCTTCATAGACTCGGATCTCGCGGGTTGCAGTAAAACCATCCTTGATCGGCATCTGACAATCCATCAGAACCAGATCATAATCACCCGATTTAAACTTATCGACCGCCTGCTGCCCATCATTTGCCACCTCTGAAACACAACCAAAACGCGTCAGATTAGC
>JBFEXW010000187.1:0-4698 GCA_041562495.1 Marinobacterium sp.
AGCGGTTTACCGTTCGCCGCAAACGGCGCCACCATCACGGTGAAGCCCAGACGATCAAGCAGGTCGGCCACATCAAGTACCAGTTGCGCTTCAAAGTAGCTGGTGAAAGCGTCCTGAACGATTACCACCGTCTTGGCACGCTGTTCAGCAGTGAGCCCAGAGAGTAACTCTTCACTCGCCTGCCGGATCGCTCGCTGATCCATCCCCTGCTTCAGACTGAGTTTACACAGACTCGGAGAATCGACCATGCCACCAAAGCGCGCCATCAGCTTTTTGATCAGGCCGTTGTTCATTGCCCAGTTATAGGGGGCGGGAAATTTCGCTATCCAGGGCAGCATAAATTCAAGACTACCGACCAGATAATCTTTCATCGGACGCAGGTAGCGACCATAGTACAGCTCAAGGAAACGCGCTCTGAAATCAGGCACATTTACCTTAATCGGGCACTGACCGACACAGGATTTACACGCAAGACAGCCCTGCATCGCTTCATGGACCTCATTGGAGAAGTCGTATTCACCGCGGTTACGTTTAACGGTATTAATCAGACGCTTGGGCAAACTCATCAGGCCGGGAGTTTGACGCTGACGTTCGGCATAACCCGCCGCTTCTACGCCCTGTTCTGCCAGAAGGCGCAGCCATTCACGGATCAGTGACGAGCGACCTTTGGGCGAGTGAACACGCTCACGTGTACCTTTCCACGAAGGACACATTGCGTCGTTAGGATCATAGTTATAACAGGCACCGTTACCGTTACAGTTCATCGCTGAATCATAGGTCTCGCGGGTATCAGCCGGCACCTGACGGTCATACTGGCCTCGAGTTGATACCGCATCGATCTTCAGCAGCTCCGCTCCATCAATGGCTGGTGTAGCAATCTTGCCCGGGTTCATCTGGTTACGCGGATCAAAGGCCGCTTTGATCTGCTGGATCACCGGATAAAGAGGTCCAAAAAACTCTGGGGCATATTCAGAGCGAACCCCTTTACCATGCTCTCCCCAGAGCAGCCCTTTATACTTCTGCGTCAGCGCCACAACCTCATCGGTGACTTCACGAATCAGCGTTTCCTGAGCAGGGTCTTTCATATCGATCGCCGGGCGGACATGAAGTACACCCGCATCAACATGGCCAAACATGCCATAGGCAAGACCACGTTTATCTAGGGCCGCACGGAACTCCATAATATAGTCCGCGAGATTTTCAGGCGGTACAGCGGTATCTTCAACAAAGGGGATCGGACGTTTAGACCCCTGAGCATTACCCAGCAGACCGACCGACTTTTTACGCATTCCCCAGATCTTATTCACCTCAGCCACACCACGCGCAACGGTATAGCCAAAACTTTTACCCGGCTGGCCAGATACCGCGTCCAGATGCTGCGTCAGACGCTCAAGTTTGTCATCCACCTCTTCCTGTGTATCGCCTATGTATTCAACCAGGTTGATTCCCTGAATCTCAGGCTCATTAGCGTTTACCGGAAAGTAATGTGCAACGGTATCCCAGACGATATCCTGCATTGCCAGATTCAGCACCTTAGAATCCACCGTTTCAACCGATGCGGGATCCCACTCCATCAGCGCCTTCGCATCGCGCATTGAGGTTTCAAAGCTGTCGTACTTAATATTAACCAGCGCAGAGACTTTCGGAATCGGCAGCACATTAAGTTTGGCTTCAGCGATAAACGCCAGAGATCCCTCCGCACCACAAAGAATAGAGTTCAGATTAAAGTGGCCAGACTCATCGCGAATATGCGCCAGATCATAGCCGGTAAGACAGCGATTGAGTTTCGGAAAGCAGGACTCGATCTCTTCTGCGCGCTCCTGCTGAATGCTGTTAAGCAGACGGTAGATCTCACCAACCTGATCTTCGCGTTTTAACTCCGCTTCAAGCTCAGCATCCGACAAGGCTCTGGAGTGATGCAGTGCGCCACCCAGCCAGACGCTATCCAGTTCAAGAACATGATCCCGGGTTTTACCATAGAGACAGGAGCCCTGACCACTGGCATCGGTATTGATCATGCCGCCAATGGTTGCGCGATTGGAGGTCGACAGCTCAGGAGCAAAGAACAGCCCGTAAGGCTTGAGTGCTGCATTAAGCTGATCCTTAACCACACCGGTCTGAACACGCACCCAGCGCTCTTCGGCATTAATCTCCAGAATCTGGTTCATATACTTGGAGATATCAACGATCAGACCATCGGTCAGTGACTGGCCGTTGGTTCCGGTACCACCACCACGGGCACTGAGCACGATATCCTGAAACTCAGCCTCGCTCGCCAGACGCGCAACCAACTGAAGATCCTGAGTATTTCGGGGATAGATAACACCCTGCGGCAATACCTGATAGATAGAGTTATCGGTCGCCAGCACTACACGGTTAGCATAATCGGGGCTCAAATCGCCCTTAAACCCCTCAGTTTTCAAACGCTCAATAAACTTAAGATAGCGCTGCTGAGTAGGATTAATTTTGTCTAAACGCGGGATCATCAGTTGCCTCAATACTCGAACGTTCAGCAAACCTAATTACAGGAACGGACTATCAGACCGGTTTCCCGAAAGTCAGGTGCTGTATAAAACTACTTATGGATATGGGTGAATAATACCAGATTAATGACCTATTCGATCAGATGTATGCCTTCTGCATCCTGCTCGATTTTGTCCTTTTTCAGCAGCGCACCGATCGCCATCTTGAACGCTTTCTTACTCACACCGTAACGATCATTAATCGCTTCTGGCGAGCTTTTGTCGTTTAGCGGACAAAATCCCCGGTTACTGCGAAGATCATCCAGAATAAGAAAAGCGAGTGAGTTGACCCGATCATAGCCGGGGACCTGCTACATCAGACTGATACGGCCATCAGGCCGGATCTGCTTAACATACCCCGGAACCTTGCGTCCCAGCTTCAGCTCCTGTGTCAAGTCCTGACGGTGAATCATCCCTTCGTAACGCTGATCAACAATACAGAGCATACCGAGATCTGTCATACGCCAGGGCAGTAACTCTACAAGATCGCCAGTATCCAGGCCGCTCGGACTTTTCTCCAGATAGCGATCTGTTTTGGTGGTTGCCGCTATACGTCCGGTGTTATCGATATAGAGGTAGACATTAACCCAAAGTCCTTCTCGAACCGGCTTAATCTGCTGAGCGAACGGCAGGAAAAGGTCTTTTGACAGCCCCCAGTCAAGGAAGGCACCGGTATCATTAACCTCTTTTACTCGCAGACGGGCAAACTCTCCAACACTCGCGCCCGGATGCGCCAGCGTAGCGATCTTCTGATCTTTGGTATCCAGATAGATAAACACGAGCAGACGATCGCCGATTCGGGTCCCTTCAGGCACCTCAGATCTGGGCAATAGAATACCACTACCATCACCCGCATCCAGATAGACGCCATGCTGGGTTTCACGAATAACTTTTAGCCGATTACGCTTACCTAGCTCAAACACAAAACTCTCCTCCGATCAGGAGATGAATCATACCCTGTTACTAATAAAAAGGCGCGATTTGCGCATTACATCCCTGAACGAATACGGGAGGTGTCCGTTCCAGCAATTACGCCTTCGAGGCGTGCAGACCAATAGTAATCCTCCCGGAAATTAATAGATTAGTGTCTATTGGAAGAAATGACCAAAATGTGCCGTTGTTGAACAACAGTGTGGGTTCTATTGCAATGCTAATCGTATTTTTTAACGATCGCATCATCAACGATTCGCTTTATTTCGTTAATTCTCACTGGTTTTGTCAAAAAACCATCCATACCCACGTCAAGACATCGCTGTTCATCCTCCTTGCTAGTATTGGCGGTCATAGCGAAGATCGGAAGCGATGCGTAGCGTCCACCAATATCGCGGATAGCGCGAGTTGCATTGATGCCATCCAATACTGGCATCTGCATATCCATCATGACTAGATCGTAGTCTCCGGCCTGAATATATTCGACGGCCTCCAAACCATTTCTAGCTATGTCTACTTGATGGCCCAATTTGCCCAGCAGCCCCTTGGCAACGGCCTGATTTACAACGTTATCTTCAGCAACGAGAATGTGTAGTGTACGCTGAGATCCGCTCTCTTCTGTTGTATCAATCGCGTCAATTTCGGGCGATTCCAACGAATCCCCCCGTAACATCAAATGTATGCCCTCAAGCCAGTCATAGTAGCGAACCGGTTTCATAAAATATCGATCTGGCATACTGTCGGGGAAATTTCTTCTGTATTCCGATTCGGAAAATGGCGTGACGAGAATGACAGGCGGGATCCGGAAGGACTCCTCGTTTTCCAATCGCTTGGTACAGAGACAGAGTGCAGAGTGTTCAATGGGGTTTACCAAGTCGATTGCGATAAAGTCGAATCTTTGGGCAGTATCTTCCTGGGCATCGAGTAGCTTACAGACTTCGTCGTGTGTGTCGGCAGTTGTGGCGGTGATCCCCCAGTTTGAGAATGTCCTGATTATAGCGTTCTTGTGGATAGGTTCATTGCAAACTATCAGGGCAGATTTACCGAAAAGAGATCGAAGTGCCTCTTCATTGACGCGGACATCGTCGTTCGAAATTAAACTAATGGGAATCTCAAACCAGAAGCGACTACCCTTATTGAGAGTACTTTGTACACCTATCTTTCCATCCATAGCCTCTGCCAGACGCTTGGAGATCGCAAGGCCAAGTCCGGTTCCGCCATATTTTCGAGTGGTAGATGCATCAAC
>JBFEXW010000188.1:0-4678 GCA_041562495.1 Marinobacterium sp.
TACAGACCAGCAGAAATCCGATCTGATGGCCCTGTACAGCGAACTGCCTGCTTTTGCAGATACACTGAGCGGACTGCAGGCCCTAGATCCGAAACGCTTCCGTACGTATGCTTTTTCCAATGGTACTGAAGCGGCTGTACGTAAGTTGTTGCAGCACTCAGGTACTGAGAAATACATGCTCGATGTGGTCAGTGTCGATGATCTTAAGACATTTAAACCCAGTCCGGCGGTATACGAGTATTTCATACAGCGAAGCGGCGGTATTAAGGAGCAGAGCTGGTTGATTTCAGGAAATCCTTTCGATGTTATTGGTGCGTTGAACTGTGGCATGAAGGCAGCCTGGGTAAAACGCAATGAGAACGCTGTATTTGATGACTGGGAGCTCGAACCCAGCCTGGTCGTCAATTCATTAGCCGATATTGGACAACAGATTCTGGAGCTGGGAGATTAACACGACCGATATTGGTCATCTATTCGGAGGGTAGTAATCTGCGCTGTTACAGCTAAGCGTTAATAGATATTGCCCAATAGAGTCGGTTTATCTACCCGTATTGAGGCGTTTGCTGAGTATCAGCAACGATGCATCGCAGAGCTTTTTCAACAGGGACTTTTCCTCCTCTTCACTTAAAGGCAGGGGCCTGCAGAACTCACAGGCGATCATGCCGATCCGTGCGGTGGCAACAGCAGAACCAACACCCTGGGACGCTCGCAGGCCAATTTTTCCCAGCGGTGAGGGGATAAAATCCGTAACCCAGTCGATCGAAACTTCGGTTAAACCGGTAACGGCAATATTCTTCAAAACATTATGGAGAATTGTCAGTCGGTTTCTTAAACTCGGCGGTACGCCATAGATCGCTCTAATCTCGCTAATCATCATCGCATTTCGCCAGAGTGTAAGCAGGGCATCCAGCGCCGGGAAAGGGCTCGCGCCGACTGCGATACCGGTCTGTATCGCGTACTGTCTAACAACGCTGTACGCTTTCTCATCCAGCGGGCGAACAAACTCACGCTCAACGAAAGCGATACACTCACCATCATCCAGATAGTCAGGCATTTTCTCCAACACCTGATTAAGATTCTGCTCCAGTAATGTGTTTCTATAAAAGACAACTAATCCGGTCAGGAGTGGATCTGTTTTTCCGTGGGTTCTGCTTGCACTCAGTTCTTTCGCCATTGTTTGCAGTGCTCTGACATGTTCTATACCTCTGCCGCCCTTTAACCACCCGTTAAACGCAAAAACGATCTGGAAGACGATAAAGACTATTGCGAGCAGACAGACTGAGCCTGCTATCCAGTGCAGATTCCAGACAGAAAGTACCAGTGATACCGTTTCGTAGAGAATCAGGCTGCCGAAAAATAGCGATATATAGAGTGTTAGCTTTGCGATTAACCGTCCCTCGGTCCGTGTTTCATCCTGAATTGCTTTGTCTGTAACTGATCGATCAGTATCGCCTTCAACTGATGTGATCTCGGGTACTTTCATTCCAAGATCATCAAGCGTGTAAGTTTGTCCCACTCTCTCTTCAGAAGAATTATCCTTGCTCATTTGCAAATATCTCCCAGCAGGTCCTGCATGACTTGATCAAGGCGAATGTGTGGTAGCGAATGATCCTGATCTGCTCGGACACCGGCAGGGGGTACTAGACAGGGGAGTTTCCACGCTTTGAATGGCGCCGACTCCAGATCTGAGGGTATATGGTTAGGAATCTCCGGATGCACATAGGCTATCGCTTCCCCCTGCAGGCTGCTACCGGTCATCCCCTCCTGTCCTTTAACCTTGATATCCTGCGCCGAACGTACTGATGCAATCGCTTCAACTTTATACTCAGCATCATTGTGGGACGCGTGTTCAAGTGCGGATTTAACCACAGAGCCCAACAGCTGACGTACGTTATCGTGATCCTTCGCGATTACCTGATCGACCTTAGTGGCTACAAACATCACCTTTTCGATCTTTGATTTCCAGAAAGACCCTGCGCCATAGGTGAAGCTCTCGCTGACCGCTCCGATCGCTTCACGTAGATCCCGTAACTGAGCAGGGCCTCCATTCAGCGCCTGCAACACATCAACTAAGACGATCTGCCGGTCTATTGGTTGTATAAACTGCCTAAAGAAGGGAAGTACGAACTCTTTCTTATAGTGCTCAAAGCGCTGCTCCAACTCTTTATACAGGCTCTCTTTGCTACAGCTTTTCGGATTGAAATCCGCTTCATGGATACTGGTTAACGGGAAAAACAGCGGTGGAGTCGCGCCTTGACCGGATAGTAGAAAACGCCCGGGTTGAATAAGGCTTATAGGACCGTCGGGCGCGTTCTTACACTTCAACAGAAAGTCAGCGTAGTCACCGCCAATCTGATCTATAACCGACCCCGCTAGAATAGTCTGAGGATCAAGTGTTTCCAAGCGGCTGCAGAAATCTGGATCTATTTTTAGCCTGAGATCTGCCGACAACAGTTTGCTTTGCTGGTCACACCATTCAGCAAAGGTCAGATGAAGGAGCGGGAGATCTAACAGCCACTCGCCCGGATAGTCGCGTAACTCAACATAAACAACACGGGTGGAACGTAAAAGTCGTTTGCTGCGCAGCTTTATTTCAAGCAATACGCCGCTGATGTCAGTTGTTGACGCTGGCCACTCAGGCGGTGCAGAAATAAGTCGTTGGAGATTTGACTGGTATGAGAATTGCGGAAGATATCGATCTTCTAAGGGGAGCTCGTTTACTGAGATAATCTGTTCTTTAAGCCAGGGTGAAAATGCGCTTAACCGGGCGTGCCGGTGCTGTTTAAGCTGGTTAATCAGGCTTGTAAGGAAGGTGGATTTGCCGCTTTTGCTTAATCCGGTAATCCCAATACAGATACGCTCAGTTAATAACCGCTTGGCACTGGTCTCTACACCATCCTGCAGGCCATGAATAAGTTTTTTAACCTTACGGGTGGCGTCATCGCTACTTGAAATCATCTGGTTAAGCTACTCGATCCACGGCGTCTGTTGTTTCTGGAAATATCCGCTGACTATAGATTAAACCAATCCTGGGTAACCTCCAATGCTAAGATCTTGGTGGTACCGGTCTTGGGATGTTTGGGGCAGGGGGAGCGTTAATGAGACCTGGCTTTTACTTTCAATATCACTTCTGATAATTCATTTACATTTACAGGTTTCGATAAGAAGTGATCTGCACCCGCGTTAGATGCTTTGACTCGATACTCTCTGCTGTTTTCTGATGAGGTAATAACCAAAAGGGGGGCGTAGTCCAGTTGCAGCCGCAGAGTTTCAATGAACTCAAATCCGCTTATTGATGGCAGGTGCGCCTCTGTAATAATCGCTTTTACAACACAGGTATTGAGTATTTCCAGCGCTTCCTGAGCGCTTTCACAGAGTACTGTCGTCATTTCGCAACGGTTACCAACCGCACCCAAAAGAGCGCGAAAGAGTTCATCGCCTTCTACTACCATGAGATCAATTTTTTGCTGCCTTGCCATTAATATCTCTCTAAAAACAATCAGTTAAAATTCTGATTGGCTGAGAGCATAGAAGAGAGAGAGCTCAGACACAAGCGGATAAATATTACTGCATGTCGCTAGCTTTGCACCAAATAGGTCGTTTTTAATGGATATGAACCAAGAAATCTTCTTGATCTATTTGTGTTGCAAGTTTTTTCGGATCACAGAGGGCTACGGCTTATCGTTCCTTTGTGTGCTCTTATCCCGCCTGCTTACTAACACCTGATCAAATATTTTCATATTGAATCGTCCCGCCAAATAGGTTGTTATTATAATTTAAGTGTTGTTATTGAGAGTAATGTTCGATGTCGTCGTCATCAGAGGGGGAGCGCCCCAACTAAATTGATCATTTTAGATGCTGAATCTTAATCAAGGACAGTTGTGTCTATTGATTATTTTGATCATCAAGGTAGGCTAAAACAGCTCAGCCCTAACAGGCCAACTGAAGAGCATTCAGCTGTCCTATATAAACCAAAGCTTAATCCCGGCTAACTATCACTCCCTATTCAAAAGCCTTAACACCGGTGAATGACCGTATCCTCGTTTGCCGCGGCGAAGCCGATCACACTCAATAGGCTTTACTCTAAAAGCTATAGCATGAGATTCTTGAATCTACTGAATAGTCAGGAACCCGAGGGTTGTCATATCTGACAGTGAGTGGGTCAGAATCAAAAATAATAATTAAGTTCTGATAGCGAGGAGAGGGCGATGGAACGAGCTGTTGGTCAATCAGAGTTCACGCGTTTATGGCCAACGCTGTTTATGGCAGTACATTTGCCAGGTCATGAAATGGCAAACCCAGTTCTCTCCTCGCTGGTAATGCAGTCCAATGCTGTACAGGACCAGATGACAACCCGTTATCTGGAGCAAAATTTCTTTGCTTCTGAACATCCTGCGGTTGGCTGGCTACTCCAGTGTTGTAAGCGGGCAATTGCAGATTATGCTGCAGAGTCAGGCATGACTGAAACGCCTGAAGTTTCGATACAGGCCTGGCCAAATGTGAACTTCAAAGGAGATTACCATAACCTGCATAACCATCCGCATTCATGGCTGTCGGGCACCTATTATCTGAGCGTACCTGATCAGACAGGCGCTCAGACGTTTCGTGAAGATCTGGACCCCGGGGCAATCAGTTTCTTTGATCCCCGAGGATCTGCCAACATGTCAGCTATCCGCAA
>JBFEXW010000189.1:0-4644 GCA_041562495.1 Marinobacterium sp.
AACCGATCAGGTTAAACAGTGTGGACATCGCCACCATACCCAGGAAGACACCGGCAACAATACGCCAGGCCGCAATACGGGCAAATACGATAACTGCACCACCGATCAAAATAGCCAGTGTAGAGGTCTCACCAATTGAGCCCTGAATTGAGCCAAGGAACGCATCCATCCAGGTAACGTTAGACGCGAGGATGTTATCTACACCACCCGCTGCGGCCAGACCCAGAGGAGTTGCACCGGAGAAGCCATCCACTGCTGTCCAGATCGAGTCACCCGACATCTGCGCAGGATATGCAAAGAACAGGAAGGCACGACCGGTCAGTGCGGGGTTCAGGAAGTTCTTACCTGTCCCGCCAAACACCTCTTTACCGATAACCACACCGAAACTGATACCCAGCGCTACCTGCCAAAGCGGTACTGTAGGTGGCAGAATCAGCGAGAACAGAATTGAGGTTACAAAGAAGCCTTCGTTAACTTCGTGGCCACGCTTCATCGCAAACAGAACTTCCCAGAAGCCGCCGACGATAAAGGTGGTTGCATAGATTGGTAGCCAGTACATGGCACCGTGAATAATATTGTCCCAGATACTGCCCGCATCATAGCTGCTCAGTACTGATACAATAGCACCACGCCAGCCTTCAGCTTCAGTCAGGCCCAAGGAGGCCATTGCAGTGTTCGCCTGATAACCAACGTTATACAGACCTGCCAGAACAGCAGGAAATGTACACATCCATACCAGAATCATCATACGCTTGAGGTCTATAGCATCACGCACATGAGCACCGGTGCGGGTTACCTGACCCGGGGTGTAGAAGATAGTATCGACCGCTTCGTAAAGCGCGTACCACTTTTCATATTTCCCGCCCTTATGAAAGTTCGGTTCAATCTTGTCTAAAAGTGATCGTAAACTCATCAAAGGCTCCCCTTAAGCTTCTTTCTCAATACGAGAAAGGTTGTCGCGAAGGATAGGTCCATACTCATATTTACCTGGGCACGCGAAGGTACACAGGGCGAGATCTTCCTCATCCAGCTCAAGACAGCCTAACTGCATAGCGGTCACTATATCGCCGGTAACCAATGCACGAAGCAGCTGAGTCGGCAGAATATCCAGTGGCATCAAACCTTCAAACTGACCAACCGGAACCATTGCACGTTCCGAACCATTAGTCGTCGTTGTGAAGTTAAATTTCTTGCCGGCGGAAAACATGGACGCGAACATATTCAGCACAGAGAACTTATCCGCACCCGGTGCAATCCAGCCCATAAACTCGCGCTTATCACCCTCTTCAAGAACAGAGACCTGAGTCGAATACCGACCGAGATAAGCCAGTGCGCCCTTAGCATTGAAGCCGTTCCACACAGACCCGCTGATTACGCGATTTTTACCACTTTTCAGCAGACCTTCAGTCAGTTCATCAAGGCTTACTCCCACGCGGGTTTTTACCAGAGCTGGTTTGTTAACCTGAGGACCCGCAACAGAAACTACACGGTCTACGTTAAGACGTCCTTCAGTGAACAGCTTACCGATCGCAATAACATCCTGATAATTCACGTACCAGACAAACTTGTTACGGGAAACAGGATCAAGGAAGTGGATATGTGTTCCGGGGTTACCTGCAGGGTGGAGACCTGAGAAGGTTTCGGTTGAAACACCTGAAACCTGAGGCAGGTTTGCATCAGGTTTCGCGCACAGGTAAACCTTTGAGGCGTTCAGGCGCGTCAAAACAGTCAAACCATTGGCAAAGTTATCCTGTTCTTCAGTAATAACCACCTCAGGGTCCGCAGCCAGCGGATTGGTATCGATTGCAGTGACAAAGATCGAACTGGGAACAGAGCCCAGTGCAGGGACCTTACTGAATGGACGCGTACGCAGTGTCGTCCAAAGTCCGGAGTTAACGAGGTTCTCTTCGACCTGCTCGCGTGTCAGTGAAGCCAGCTGCGCAGAATCATAGCTGGCGAACTCGATCGCTTCCTCGTTCGCATCCAGTTCAATAACCACTGACTGGAGCGCACGACGCTCACCACGATTGATCGCTTTTACCACACCCGCTCCAGGCGCGGTAAATTGAACACCTTCGTTCTTTTTATCGGCAAAGATCGCCTGACCGAGTTTTACCCGGTCCCCCTCCCGAACCAGCATCGTAGGTTTCAAACCCACATAGTCTGGCCCAAGAATGGCCACGGTTTTAGCCTGCACAGTACCGGAGATACTTTGTTCAGGCGCACCCGTGATCGGCAGATCCAGACCTTTATTGATCTTGATCATTCGAATATCCAATCCACAGAAAATTTTTCAGGCCGAATTCGCTTAAAATATCCCCTCGCAAACAGCATCGGAATAATTCAGAACGAAGCCGAACCCACCATAAAATCGGCCAGATTATACAGGAGCGGGGGTTCCTCTTTCCACTCGACCAAAGCCCCTAAGTTGCGACTAGCAGTGATTTTTAGCTCACAACGTCCAACAAATTTCGAATAAGAATTAAAGTAATAGTTATATGTAAATCTACTACCAACTTTACAGAAGGGGATAATTTCGAGGCAAAAACATCAACCATTTTCGCCCCGATTGAAATTTAACTACAAAAGTTAAAGGAAAGGACTCCAGGCGGGCTCACGCACATCACCTTGACGCAACGGCATGCGGAACCTGATCATTCCATCAAGAGAAACCGCTGACAGAACACCACGCGTTCCCTCCTGAGTAGCATAGAGTACAACGCTGGCATTAGGCGCAATCGTCGGCGATTCCTCCAGACCACTCTCAGTCAGAATATCCAAACGATCCGTTTTCAAATCAAGTACAGCGACCGAAAACTTATTGCCACTTCCGGCAGAGCGATGAATCATCGCCAGAAAGCGACCATCAGGCGTCAGACTGCCTTTCGCATTGTAGTTGCCTTCATAGGTAAGGCGCTCCAATGCGCGCGACTTAAGGTCAAGGCGATAGATCTGCGGCGAACCACCGCGGTCTGAAGTAAAGACAATAGATCGCCCATCTGGCGCCCAGCTTGGTTCTGTATCTATGCCGTAGTGATTTGTCACTCGTTGCAGGCGGCCATCCACGGTATCCAGCACATAGATCTCAGGATTACCATCTTTAGACAGCACCATCGCCAACTGACGTCCATCAGGAGACCAGGCCGGTGCACCGTTCAACCCCTTAAACGACTGAATTTTTTCGCGTTTTCCGGTCGACAGATACTGTACGTATATCGCCGGATAACCCGATTCGAAAGAGACATACGCGATCTTTTTACCATCCGCCGACCATGCCGGAGACATAATAGGCTCATCTGATTTAAGGATTACACGGGGACGGTTGCCATCCCAGTCAGCCATCTCCAGACGATAGCGTGAACGCTTATCACCAAGATGCTCTGCGGTGACATATACAATACGGGTCTGAAATGCACCACGGACACCAGTCAGTGCCTCATAAACTTGATCCGCGATAAAGTGCGCAGCATCACGCAACTGGTTCACGCCCGCCTCAAGCGGCTGAGTCAGTATGCTCTGCTCCTTGAGCACATCATATAGCTCGAACTGCAGACTGACCTTACCTTCAGCGGCAGGCGAGATGCGACCGATCAACAGATAGTCAGTCTTGCTCATCCGCCAGTCGCGGAAAAACACCTGCGCCCGCTCGCTTGGCAGGCTCAGCATCGTTGTCCGATCCTGTGTCTTAAACAGGCCACTTCGACTCAAATCATCATCAATAATCTTAGCGACATCTTCAGGCAGTGCTGTATTTCCTGACCAACTGAATGGAACCACGGCTATTGGAGTGGGTTCAGAAACACCTCGAGTTACTTCCACGACCAATTCGGCTTGAGCAACAAGAGGAAGAAGAACTAACCCTAATATCATCAAACCTAGCTTTCGTAGTGCTACCATCGCAATCCCTCCGGAGTAAACTTAACAACTATGCCCTGCCTAAATCGGCGTTCGAATATAAATGGATCCACTTCAGCTATTCGATCAAACTGACCTACTTTATACACAGCCTGAATTGCCGAACGATCGAAGGCCGGATTTCCGCTACTTGTCTCAATCAGCACTTGGTCTATCTTACCGTTTGGAAACAGCATAATGCGCACTTGAGCAACCATCCCGTTTCTCGCTATTGACGGCATATTCCAATACCGAGTAAGCAAGCCCTGCATGTAAGAGCCAATATCGCTCTCCACTTGGTCAGCGCGTCGCTCTGCCGCAGCACGACGCTGTGCTTCCGCTTCGCGCCGCTTAGCTTCGGCTTCAGCCTGCGCACGTTGCGCCTCTTCAACCTTTCGCCGCTCTGCTGCTTCACGCGCCTTACGTGCAGTCTCTTCAGCGCGCTGCTGCTCTTCAGCTTTACGCTGCTGCTCTGCTTTTCTGGCAGCGGCTTCCTGCTGAGCTTTGCGTTCAGCTTCAGCCTTACGTTTTGCAGCCTCGGCGGCTCTGATTTCAGCCTGGCGCGCTTCCTCAGCCGCCCGAGCCTTGGCTTCAGTCTCAGCTTTTTGTCTGGCTACGCGCTCAGCCTCCTGAGCCGCCTGCTGTTTAGCCTGCTGCTCAGCCGCTACCCGGGTACGCTCTTCAGCAGCAGCCTTTTCCCGCGCCTGCTGCTCCGCCTGTTTTTGACGCTCCAGCTCCTGTTGCTGCCGT
>JBFEXW010000190.1:0-4628 GCA_041562495.1 Marinobacterium sp.
CTCGGGTTGCTTTCAGGTCGTAAGGTGGTTGTTGGTGAGCTCTGTGTTATCGGGGCTGTTAAGGTGGAGCCGGGTATCGGTGGGGTTAAAGGTCGAGGTGGCAGGTTAACGATCTCGATACAGGGACAGCAGCCACTTATAATTGGGCATGCAGATCTGTTGCCGGGCAGTCATCAGCGGCTGGAGCGGCAGGCAAAGGATATTGAGGACTGGTTAACACAGAATCGTGTCTAGGAGGATAAAGCCTTCCTGGCTTAGCCCCCATTAACTGGCCGTCAATTACCGCGCGTTACGTTGGTGGCTCAGATCACCACGATAGATATCTTCCATTAGCACCGCACGCTGATTGGAGACGTATATCATGGCGTGGCTGCGGCCTAAATGATGCGGATTGGCAACGCCGCAGCTGTGTGAGATTGTTTCCAGCTCTTTCTGCATCTCCAGCGCATAAGAGGCAACGCGGTCGGCTTTTACATTGGGGTCGAGTCCCGCCTGCAAACTTGGTTTATGTGTGGTGATCCCGGTTGGACAGGTGTTCTGATGGCATTGAAGTGCCTGTATACATCCAAGTGAGAACATAAAGCCGCGTGCAGTGGTAACTGCGTCAGCACCGGCACAGAGTGCCCAGGCGACCTCCACGGGTGTAATCAGCTTGCCTGATGCAACGACCCGGATACGCTCCTTGAGACCGAGACGAATTAACAGGTTAACAGTCAAAGGCAGAGACTCCTGAATATTCATACCGGCTGCATCGATCAGTGACATAGGGGCCGCACCTGTACCGCCATTGCCGCTGTCTATGGTAATAAAATCAGGTGCATACTGTTCAATTACCTGTTGATAGGCGGCGTCTCTGTCCAGATCATTTTCAACTTCAGTTGCGGCATTCTCAGCGCGTTTCAGCAGAGCCTGCATCAGCTTTTCAAACTGATCCATATTACCGATACAGATCTTTATGCCGGTTGGTTTTTGCGTAATCGAACGGATCCGGTTTATAAATACAAACAGGTCATCTTCGGTTTTGATCTCAACATGGCCCGGTGGTGAGATGCTGGCAGCCCCTTCGGGGATGCCACGTTGTAAGGCGATCTCTGAGGTGACCTTCTCTGCCGGAAGAATGCCACCTTTACCTGGTTTCGCGCCCTGACTTATTTTTATTTCAAACATCTTTATTTTGGGAAGTGCTGCAAGGGAGGCCAACTTCTCTTTATCCAGATTACCCTCTGCATCACGCACACCATATTTGGCAGTGCCGATCTGATACACCACATCTGCACCTGAAACGAGATGAGCATCGGAGGCGCCACCCTCGCCGGTATTGATCCAGATCCCAGCTTTCTTTGCACCTCTAGCCAGGGCTGTTACCGCTGGTTTTGAGATGGCGCCAAAACTCATGCCTGAAATATGAAACACCTTGTCAGTGCTATAGGGGTTAGGACAGTGAGGGCCAAAGGTGACCCAGTCGGTACCTGATTCCTCCATCCAAGGGATGACGGCATTGGCGAAAACAACATCTCCTTCGCGTTGAACACGGGTTGAACCAAACGCCTGAAGCGTAGGTTGCTGTTTAGCTGCGCGGTAAACCCAGGAACGTATCGCCCGGTTAAATGGCATCTCATCGCGATCCAGAGCGAAAAAATATTGTCGGAAGAACACGCCCATATCTTCCAGGATGTATCGAAAACGCCCAACGATTGGATAGTTGCGACGGATAGTATGATCGGCCTGGCTGCGGTCGCTGACATAGAGGACCCCCAGGCTGATAACAATCAGCAGCAGGATAAGACTGGGTAGATGCTGGAAAAGAAAAGAAAAAATGCTGTTAAGGATATCCATCAAGAAACTCCGTTTATCCCGGTGACAGGAAGGGTGAGACACATCCTGACTAAGATAGGTCACTGGAATAGAAGGAACAATCGCTGAAACCGATTATTCAGTGCAATACTGGCGTGAAACAAAGAATTATCATAGATTGGTCGCAAATTTATGAGCTTCAGGCAGTAGGAGAAACCCTAAATGAAAATTGTGATTGCACCGGATTCCTTTAAGGAGAGTCTTTCCGCCGAGGAGGTTGCGAATGCCATCGCACAGGGTTTTTCTCAGATCTTTTCCGATGTGGAGTTTGATCTTGTCCCCGTGGCCGATGGCGGCGAGGGCACCACGGATGCACTGGTGGCGGCTACACAGGGGCAGATGCACATCGAACGGGTTGTTGATCCTCTGGGTCGTCCGATAGACGCACACTGGGGCATGTTGGGGAACAGTGATGGGGATCTCTCTGTTGCGGTCATTGAAACAGCTTCAGCTTCGGGTCTTGAACGACTGACAACACAGGAGCGTGATCCTCTCCATGCGACCAGTCGTGGTACCGGGCAACTGATACTGAAAGCGCTGGATCAGGGCGCTAAACGGATTATCCTGGGACTTGGCGGAAGTGCGACCAACGATGGTGGCATGGGACTGCTGTCTGCGCTGGGGGTTGGGTTTTTTGATGCAGCTGGAAATCCATTACCTGAGGGCGGAGCTGCACTTGAACACCTGAGTCGCATCGATTGTTCGACACTGGATCCCCGGGTTAAGGGCACAGAGTTTTTGGTCGCCTGTGATGTTGATAACCCATTGCTGGGTAAGCGTGGCGCATCTGCGATATTCGGGCCGCAAAAGGGGGCGACCCCCGCTATGGTTGAACAGCTTGATCGTGCATTGGCGCGTTTTGCTGATATCAGTGAGTCGGTGCTGGGAAAGTCTGAGCGAGAACTTGCCGGCGCAGGTGCAGCGGGTGGTCTGGGCTTCGGGCTTGTGCAGTTTCTTAACGCCCGACTGGCACCTGGTATCAATCTGGTACTCGATGCGGTAAATTTTGATCGGCGTGTTTCTGGGGCAGATCTGGTGGTGACCGGTGAGGGGCGTATTGATGGGCAGTCACTAGGTGGCAAAACGCCCGTCGGTGTTGCTCGCTGGGCGAAACAACATCAGGTGCCGGTCATCGCTTTTTGCGGTTCTATCGGGGAGAGTGCCGAAAAAGTTCATGATTTGGGAATTGATGCGTTGTTTTCGGTGGTGCCGGGGGTTTCTACCCTGGAGCAGGCGTTAGAAGAGGCTGGACCGAACCTGCAACGTTGTGCTGAGCAGGTTGCTCGGTTGTTAAAGATAGGTTCGGTGGCGCTTTCCAGTATTTGAACCTGATAAGAGCTATAGGATTTATCGAGGGGGTGTATGGACAGTAAAAAATATACAGCGTTGATCGGCGCTGAGTTGGTGCCGGCGCTGTTGAATCGTTCTGATGTCGTGCTTTTCGATTGCCGCTTTGATCTTATGGATCCCTCTGCGGGAGAGAGTGCCTATCATAAGGCCCATCTGGAACGTGCGATCTATGCGCATCTGGACCGGGATCTGTCGTCACCTATAACGCCGGAAAGTGGACGCCACCCTTTGCCGGATCGTGACAAGTTGATCACCTGGTTGAGTCATGCGGGTGTCGATCAATCGAAACAGGTTGTTATTTATGATGCTCAGGGCGGGTTATTCGCGGCACGTCTCTGGTGGCTGCTGCGCTGGCTGGGGCATGATGCTGTTGCTGTAATCAATGGTGGTTTTCAAGCTGCTGTTGATCAGGGGGTAAAACTATCGCAGGAGATTCCTGAGCCTCTGGCGGCGAATTTTGTACCCTCAAGCAGCCTTGAGCAGGCAGTATCTACCGAGGAGTTGGTGCAGATTCAGCTTTTGGGTAGCCGGAAAATAGTGGATGTTCGCGCAACTGAGCGTTACCGGGGTGAGGTGGAGCCGATCGATCCTGTAGCCGGCCATATTCCGGGCGCGATAAATATACCGTTAAACTGTGCGCTAAACGAACATAACTGCTATCGCAGTCAGGCAGAACTTAAAGCGATCTATTCTGAGCATCTGGGGAGCTATCAGGATCATCAGCCGATCCTGATGTGTGGCTCAGGAGTGACTGCATGCCATAGCCGGCTGGCTATCGAAGCGGCCGGTCTGCCGGCAGTAGCGATCTATCCGGGATCCTGGAGTGAGTGGATTCGGGATCCAATGCGGCCTGTGACAACAGGTCAGGAATAACAGATATTGATAAAGGTTCAGGGATGAGGAGCCGGGCTGGAAGCTAGTCATCCAGCCCGGCTTGAGATAAAACTAGGCTTTTTTGACGAATTCAGATTTCAGCATCATTGCACCGATACCATCAATCTTGCAGTCGATATTGTGATCACCATCTACCAGACGGTTAACTTTCACACGAGTACCGATTTTCGCGGTGTTCGACGAACCCTTAACCTTCAGATCCTTAATCAGCGTTACGAAGTCACCTTCTGCTAACTGATTGCCGTTGGCATCTTTTACAATCAGTTGGTCTTCATCTGCGGGTGCCTCGTTGGGGTTCCACTCATGCCCACACTCAGGACAGATCAGGTTACTCTGATCTTCATAGGCGTAAGGAGAGTTACATTTTGGGCATGGAGGTAGTGTTTCGCTCATTGATAATTCCATTGTATTAATCCACAGGGGCGAAAATGGTACTGCTTTATGTATCAAATGTGCAGGTTGACAGCGATAATTTCTTTGAAAATTCGCGAAATGTCGATAATTTGTGATTTAGGATTGCCAGGTTTTAA
>JBFEXW010000191.1:0-4535 GCA_041562495.1 Marinobacterium sp.
CAGATATGCGATCTTAGCGAAGAGCGAATTGGAGCAATCAGCTTTCAGGTCGAGCAAAGGGTAAGGAACGTAGATCGCGAGTCTGTTTCAGAATTTGCTAAGTAAACAACCCTATCGGCTGTTCTTTGATCCCGGATAATATTCTCGTCTAGGAAAATAACTTAAACTGCATGGCAGGTAGATGTAAATCATGTCCGGACCTTTTACGGGATCGGCTACTCTGGGAGAGTAATAAATGAATGGTTTTGATTTAAGTGGTGGCATGATCGTCACGTTGATTTTTGCAATCTTTTTCCTGGTCATGGCCTGGTCTGCCGTCAAGGTTGTACCTCAGTCACAGGTATTTGTCGTAGAGCGGTTTGGAAAATACTCGAAAACGTTGAATGCCGGGATCAATTTTATCGTTCCGATGATTGATCAGGTGCGTCACCGTATCTCTATTCTTGAACGTCAGTTGCCCGCGTTTGAGATAAGTGTCATCACCCGGGATAACGTTGAGGTCATTCTCGAAGCCACTAATTTCTACCGTATTATCGACGCTGCCCGCTCGGTGTACCGTATTCAGAATATTGATCAGGCGATTCAGACAACGGCTGAATCCATCGTACGTTCGGCGGCGGGTAAGCTTGATCTGGATGAACTCCAGTCCTCACGCGCTCAGATGAATGAGGAGATCCTGACCAACCTGCAGAAGGCTGCTGAGGTCTGGGGAATCGAAATCACCCGTACTGAGATTACCGATGTTCAGGTTGATGAACAGACCAAAGAGGCTCAGCGTCAACAGTTGAACGCAGAGCGTCAGCGCCGTGCCGCCGTTGCTCAGGCTGAGGGTGAGAAACGTTCAATAGAGCTGAATGCAGAGGCCAGACTTTACGAAGCCCAGAAGCAGGCCGAAGCGATTCGGGTCGCTGCCGATGCTGAAGCCTATGCGATCAAAGCTAAAGCAGAAGCAACTGCAGAGCAGACTCGTATGATCTCTGAAGCGATCAATAATGGTGGCCAGTCAGCAATAAACTTCGATATTTTGCAGAAGCAAGTGGCGGCACTGTCTCAGGTGGCTGCTTCGAGCAATACCAAAACTGTTATTATGCCGACAGATATAACCAAGGCGATCGGTTCGCTGGAGCTGCTTGCTGAGACTGTCGGTTCGGGATTAAAGCGCAATGGTTGAGTTCTTCAGTAATGGTAATGGCTGGCTGGTTGCTGGTCTTTTACTCATCATCGTTGAGATGGTCCTGAATCTGGGCTATGTCTCTATTAGCTTTGGTCTCGGATCTATCGCCACAGGGCTGTTGATTAAGGGAGATCTGATACCGGTGGTCTTTGATTCAGGTATGATTGATGAGCTGCTTATTGTCGGAATTATATCGGTTATCGCACTTGTAGCGCTGAGGCTGGTATTCAATCGACAACAGGATAGCGATATTAATCAGTATTGAGACGAGTTCGGTAGTTTCAGGAGTTACTGCTAAAGTTAGAGGTATACTCCTGATCGATGAGTCCAGCTGGGTAGGTACAATGAAACGTAAAGTAACTCTATTAGCACTTTTTACTCTATTTCTGGTGCCCGGCACCTCTGCATTGGCTGATACGCCGGAGCAGTGCAACGCTTATCGTCTGGAGATGATTAAGCTGAAAGAAACGCTGGCACAACGTTACAGTGAGCGAAACTCAGCGATAATGAGTAAAGATGCAGCGGATCGGGCGCGACTTGTTCAGTCTTACACCACAGACCCGGATAGCCTTCGATTTCGCACCCTGATCGAAAAATTCAGGCCTGATCGTCGTGATCTGTGTGGCTACTGGACTGAGGCAGATGGTCCTTTGCAGTAGCTTGATCGGATTCTTCGCTACTAAATCGCATTAAGCTGTGGCCAGACCTCTCCCAGTTGGTTCACACGCGGAAGGTGATCGTTGAGATCAAGAATACCGGTAACCTCACTTTTATCGGCTTTGATTCCAAGTGCCGGGGGATCCAGAGCCTCTTCATTGCTTTGGGTAAGTATCGCGAGCACAGGTTCGTCAACGCTATTCGCCTGACCAAGAACGATGGCTACCTCGATATCACTGAGTTTTACCAGTGAGCCGGGGGTGAAGATACCCATGACACTTATAAACAGTTCCAAAATAAGTGTCTCGTCTAAGGCAACATCCGTTTAATTCAGTGGGCGGCTTACCAAGTTCCTACTACTATTTAAGTGAACTTTCTTATCGATCTATTTCAGGAGGGCACAGGAGAATGCCGGATCTGCAGTTGCTCAATACCTTCTATTCAGATCATCAGCTCTCGATCCAGATCATCGCGACTCTGATTATCTGTATATTAGGCGTCCTGATAGCAGGGCGTCTTCTTAAGACGTTGCCGACACGCTGGGATAGTCAGATGACGCGCAGGCGCACTGCGCATCTGATGCGGGTTGGCAGGGCTCCGGTAATTATCTCGATAGTCTTGGCGGGCTTAAGCCAGCTATCGAATCTGGTTACGCCGGTGGGAGCGCTAACTTCGATTACATCAATTCTTCTGACGATTGGCATCCTTATATGGGGGCAATATATCTATCGATCTACGCAGTTTTTACTGAGCAGCATCAGTCTGCAGTCTCCTGAAGAGGGGGTAATTCGTCCTCAGACGTTACCACTATTAGAGAATCTGGCGACAGTAGTAAACGTCTTAGTAGTCGTTTATCTGATATTTCTGGTCTGGAATATCGATATGACAGCCTGGCTGGCCTCGGCAGGAATAATCGGTATTGCAGTGGGTTTTGCTGCGAAGGATACGATCGCCAATCTGTTATCAGGTGTTTTTATTCTGGCTGATTCGCCGTATAAAATTGGTGACTATATCGTGATCGATACTGGAGAGAGGGGAAAGGTAACTCAGATCGGGCTCAGATCTACACGCATTCTTACGCGAGATGATCTGGAGATAAATATCCCCAATGCGATTATCGCCAACGGTAAAATTATTAATGAGTCCACCGGGCGTCACATAAAATCTCGCGTGAGAATTGCGGTGAGTGTGGCCTATGGTTCGGATATCGATCAGGTGAAGTCACTCCTGCTGACGCTTGCCGGAAGGGAGACTCAAATCTGCACCGATCCCGAGCCGCGTGTTCGATTCCGTACGTTTGGTGCCTCAGGGCTGGAGCTGGAGCTTTTAGTCTGGATTGATGATCCCGAGATCCGTGGTCGTGTTATCGATTCGCTAAACACCTCGATCTACAAGTGTTTCAAAGAGAAAGGCGTTGAGATCCCATACAGCAAACATGATCTTTATATTAAATCGATGCCTGATGCGCGTCAGGTGTAGAGGGCAGGAACCTTCAGTAAGGAGTCAGAAACAGAGTTATTTAGCAGGACCGTTCTGTTTGCAGAAATAAACGCCGAATACTGAAACTCGTTAGGTCCTGTGCAGATCAGACCATGCTGGTCTATAGGCGCCGAAAGCATAACACTGAGAGGTTTCTGCCCTGAGCGACTAGCAGGCCCTCATACCAGGTAACTTGGGCACCACGCTCTTCCAGTTCGCGCTGCAGCACTCTGAAAAAAGAGTGTTCCGCCCCGACCATACTAGGACGACGGATGAGCGTTTTGAGACGACCAATAAAGTGATCATTTAGTATGGTATTACCTGTATCGTTAACAGGGGAGCGGATACTTGGGAAATGGGATGGACTCCCCCATGCCCGGCATCTTGTGCCAAGTTGAAAGTTGTCACAATCAATTAACAGGGTAGAGTCCAATCTGAGTCGGGTTTTAAAAATCCTATCTGCGACGAATGATGCGTCGTATCATCGCTGATTGTGCTGAATCAGAAGCGGAGATATCGAAATCAGCATTCGCTAATACATGATCCCTACACCAGAGAAGCGCGATTCTCTCCCGGTTAAACTGATCACTATTAGTCGGTAAAGGAGAGTGATTCCTTCGCTGAATTGTTGCGCTACATAGTCGCAATGATTGTACCGCGTCATCAACGAACTGTTCGAAATTATGCTGTGAAATATTGTAGGTGTTTATCGACTCCAGCGTTTTTTGAATATGCATCGCAACATCGAATCCACCGACAGAAGCGATCAACGGGTTTTCATCGAGTACAGTTTGCATCTTGCGTTGGAATGTCCAGTTAGGGTGCTGGAAATCCAGTTGATAATATCGATATAGACCCCAGTATTTCTCAGTCAGATCGTATGACTCAACAGTATCCGTACCCGTTTGAATGATCGGAAAAAGAACGTACTGTTTGATATAGCTCTGCATCCAATCCTGAGTGCTTGAATACCCTAATTCCGAATTGGCAGTCGCTACCAGTTGCGACAACTGATCTTCTACAGGTGCATTGTTGTTTTCCTGATTGATGTATGCGCGGATGGCTGATTCAGTGCCTCTCCCCCAGTAACCGTCGATGGTAGAGTTATAGAGATGTCGGTTAGATAAAAAGACTTGTACGGCTATGCGGTCAGATTTGGGTAGGTCATTAAACCAATTCCGTAAATCAACCTGAGTGTCTTGGGGTGTTGTCGTTTGGGGTTCAA
>JBFEXW010000192.1:0-4512 GCA_041562495.1 Marinobacterium sp.
AGTTGAATCAGACGGATCTGGTCATAGTTACCATTAGCTCGGCAAAGCGCCTGAAACAGTGGTGTAATGGTATTGGCCAAAAACGACAAACCACTATCACCCGAGAAATAGTGCTCAAGACTCGCCGATTTTGCCAGTGTCAGCAGATCGGAGATTCTCTCATCAAAAATTGAGGCGACGACATATTCAGCCTTTAACAGGGCTCCCTGTTGACTCAGCTTAATTGACTCGATACGCGAGTCCTCGTACAGCATTTGAACAGGCAACAGGATAACAACGCCAATTATGAATAACTGGACGAATGAGGTAAGCAACAGTCTAAAAAAGCGATGACCGATCAACTATTAAGCGCTCCACTCATCTGGGGTTCCACTATATCCACAATTACGTGAACTTAACAACTTACAGCATTTTCTTACTGATTAGCGCCGTAATTGCACGTGTTTTAATGCTATCTAACCCATACAGTCAGTTTCGCAGGTAGGAAAGTTCAGCCCTCAGTATGATTGTTTTATATCCCATCGCAAATCAATATTTTGGGATACGAAAGAACAAGTCACCAATGACGAGGTGGCCCCCGGTCTGCTCCAGAGAGCGTTATCGCCGATGACAACGCTTGCGAACCGACCGAACGCTGTGAGGTCGCCCCTCCTCGATACCAGAAGCGTCCAGACCAATGGTTTCTTGTTATGATATAACGAACGCCTAGGACTCGGTTACTGCCCCGCCAGTCGACCTCCAGTACCCGCACAGCACTGGACTTAGAGACCGCCTGTCGCAAAGCGCTGCGTAACCGTTTTGAATCGACAGGATTCAGGTAGCTGTATACCAGTCTCTTATTATCAGCTGACTTTGAGATCGGATGGACAACGATCTACTCCTTTTCGGTACTCAATTGAATTGCAGCATCCTGGTCGAGATAGATCGTTTCGTACGAATTATTCCGCCGATTCAGATTGAGAAAACTCCTGAACCGGAGATTATCCCCGGCTCGGGAGGCTGGACAGGCTATTTAGAACTCTTCCCACTCATCAGTAGAGCTTTTCTGTTTATTGATACGTGTTACCTGAGGCGCAGGGGCACCACGGGCACGGCTTTTTTCTGATCTTCTGGCAGGAGCAGAGGATTGGCTAACCTGTGCAGCCAGACGACTACCGCCTGAGGCTTCAGGTACAGACAGACTCAGAGACTCCATTCCGGATACACGGAACCGACTCACCATATCCTGTAGTGATGTAGCCTGGTCTTCCATAGAGGCAGAGGCTGCAGCAACCTGATCAACCAGTGCTGCGTTCTGCTGAGTATCCTTATCCATCTGCGTTACCGCAGTGTTAACCTGCTCAATACCCACCGCCTGCTCCCGACTGGCATTGGCGATCTCTGAGATGATGGTCGATACGTTGTTGATTGCGGTGATGATATCTTCCAGCGCCTGACTGGACTCGTTAACGAAACGGCTGCCATCTTCAACTTTAGCAACACTGTCGGTAATCAGATCTTTAATCTCACGAGCCGCACTTGCACTGCGCTGAGCAAGACTGCGCACCTCTGATGCTACCACCGCAAAGCCACGCCCCAGTTCACCAGCCCGGGCCGCTTCAACTGCTGCATTCAGCGCCAGCAGGTTGGTCTGAAAGGCGATCTCATCGATCACACTGATAATATTTGCGATCTGATTGGAGCTGGTTGAGATATCATTCATAGAGCTGACCACATTACGCGAGATACTGCCGCCTTTCTCGGCCAGTTCACGGGCATCGGATGCCAGCTTACGCGCCTCATCAGCATTATCTGCGTTGGCTTTAACCGTACTGGTCATCTGCTCCATACTCGCGGCGGTCTCTTCGAGACCAGCAGCAGCCGACTCGGTTCGCTGGCTCAGCGTTGCGTTACCACTGGAAATCTCTGAAGCCGCCGACGCTATTGAGAAGCCTGCTGAACGTACATCCCCAACCATCGAATTCAATCCACCGATGGAGGCATTCAGAGCTTCATTCAGTTCCGCAAATTCACCCTCAAAATTACCACCCATCTGGTCTGTAAGATCGCCTTTCGCCAGCGCATCAAGCACACGCTTAACCTCTCGCATCGGATAAACCACAGCATCCAGCATCCGGTTTACGCCTCTGGCAATATCGAGCATGAAACCTGAGTAATGCGCCTCATCCAGGCGACTATCCAGCTTGCCTTCAGATGCACCCTGAATCAGGTTTTCGATCTGAGATTCAGCAATTAGTTGATTAGTAATATCCAGCCACTCAACCACCGTACCCAAACGGAAACCTTTTTCATCAACCACCGGGTTAGCAGTCAGATCAAAGGAACGAACACCCACACGTATACGGCTATTGTGAGCGCCTTCAAGCTTCGCCAGAAGCTGGCGTTGATGTTCAGGATTTTTATGGAAAATATCGATATTTGAGCCGAGAATTTTGTCCGCTTCAAAGTCGGGCAACTGCTTGCGAATATCTGCCTCAGCTGCCCGCATCATCTGGAGAACGGCATCGTTACAGTAGATAATCTGACCATCAATATCAGCCATCATCACATTTGAGCTGACGTTATCCAGCGCCACTTTAATACGCTGTGCCGCATGGCTTTTCTCCAGCGCATCGTTAACTTCAAAGCCCAGCTTCACGGCCAGCTTTTTTATAGCGCGCTGAAGTTCGCCCATATCACCATGCTGATCAACCGGTATGGGTTGCAGATAGAGCCCTTCAGAAATCTCCCGCATCTGCTCATAGGCATGACTGAGCGGCGATAGCACTTCACGTTGCAGGAAGCTTCGAGTTCCCAATGTCTGCAGAACAAAGCCCAATATCGGCCCCAGTGCCAGACTCCATCCCGGTGCACCAGCGGCAGCCAGAACGCCGGATGTAACAACGGCCACACCAACCCCGATAAGCGTCGGCTTATTGAGTTTATGTGACAGGTCAGCCGAACCCACGGAGCTGGCAGGTGGCAGCACCACCTCTTTACGACGTATCTGGGCGTAGAGTTTTCCGGCCGCTTCAACCTCTTCACGACTGGGCTTGGTACGGACTGATACATACTCAACCACTTCACCGTGCCTGAAGATGGGTGTAACGTTCGCTTTAACCCAGTAAAAATCACCATTTTTACAGCGATTTTTTACCAGTTTATTCCAGGGACGGCCCAGTTTCAGTGTATCCCAGAGATCCTTAAAGGCCTCTACCGGCATATCCGGATGGCGCACGAGGTTATGGTTTTTACCCATCAGTTCAGCTTCAGTAAATCCGCTGATCTCGATAAACGCAGGATTAACATAAGTGATAATGCCTTTGACGTCAGTTTTGGTCACTATCTCCTGATCATCCCGCAGAAGCACCTCGCGATCTGTAACGGGTTCATTGATCTTCATCGAAATACCCTCCCATCTTCAGGTTTTTATCAGGTTCTGCGGAGGACTGCAGCCTGCCGAATTAAATCAATTTTAGATTACAAAATGTGATAAAAGCATCGCATCAGGGTGTTTTAATTAGCAGATGTGACTTTTAATTGATCTGGCTCAGCAGAAAAAGATCAACTACCCAGGCTAGCGGTTAACCGAATCGAAGAGATGGATACGCTGTGTCAAGCTGAAAATCGCCTTCGCAGGGTATCAGCATCGGGCATTAAATTTCATTGATTACAATAAGATGCATACCTGTTTTACTACTAAACAGTTAACAAACTGATCTATATCAACCGCCAGGGAAGATCAGACGAAAGAATATATATCACGATGTGCAATAATCAGGCGCTTTCCTATAGGATGCCTCGCTCTAATACAGAACGATAAAAAGAGCATGACGCAGAATTACGGTCGAAGATCTGTTCAATCCTGGAAGTATTCGCTTAACTTCTCAGTTTTAGCACTGCTGCTTTTAGGCGTAGCCAGCCTGAAGGTAATCGAACTGCAGCAGCTTGCACCGGCTGTCAGTCTCATCGCGGCCGCCCTGCTGATCCATATTCGCAAGCTCCTTAACCAGAACCACTATCAGCAGCAGTTAATCAATGCCGTTAACCAGCATAGTATTATCAGCGTCACCGACAACGTCGGCCTAATTACCGACGCCAATGATCTGTTTTGCAAAATTAGCAAATACTCAAGAGAGGAGCTGATTGGACAGAAGCACAACAGAATCAAATCCGACCACCACAGTGCGTCTTTTTTTGCTGAGCTCTGGAGAACTATCAATTCGGGTAACAGTTGGCATGGCGAAGTTAAAAATCGTGCAAAAAATGGCTCATTCTATTGGGTACAGTCATCCATCCTGCCGATGTTTGAACACTCAGACAAACCGAGCGGGTTTATCTCGGTTCGCACTGACATTACGCATCAGAAGTCTCTGGAGCAGGCCCTGACCGATCAGAACCATCACCTTAAACTGATCACCGAATCACTTCATCAGGGGCTTTTCATACAAAATGCCGAAGGCAGACTCACCTATCTGAATCCGGCAGCTGAAAAACTGCTGGGCTGGACGCTGGAGGAGCTGAAAGGCGAGA
>JBFEXW010000193.1:0-4494 GCA_041562495.1 Marinobacterium sp.
ATCTGGAGGATACTCATCAACTTTTCAAAGAGTTTGTCAGTGAACATCGCCCGCAACTCAATATTGATGAGATCTCAACTGGCGAGATATGGTTTGGTCAGCGAGCACTGGATAAAAAATTGATCGATGAGATCCAGACCAGCGACGACTACCTGTTTGATGCCTATCAGAATGCCGATATCTACCAGGTCAGCTATCAGCATCGCCTGACACTGCAGGAGAAAATTCAGAGTCTCGGCGTAAACGTTGCGGATAAAGGTCTGAGTCGTCTCTGGTCTAAAGTCTCTCAATCCCGATTCTGGATGAGCTAAGTATTGATGAGATTAACTGTCCGCGTCTCAATAGCTGACCAGCGACTCTATTTGGAGTCGGATCAACAAGTGCTGGCCAGCTACAGTGTCTCGACTGCCAAGAATGGAGTTGGCGAGCAGGAGGGGAGTGGCTGTACTCCTCGAGGAGAGCACGAGATAGCTGAAAAGATCGGTCAGGGTGCTGATCCCTACAGCGTATTTATCGCGCGTCAGCAGACCGGTGAGATTTATTCGAGTGTGTTAGCCGTACAGCATCCGGAACGGGACTGGATACTAACCCGTATTCTCTGGTTGCGTGGCTGTGAACCGGGATTCAATCTGGGTGGGCAGGTCGACAGTTTTAATCGCTATATATATATCCACGGTACGCCGGATACTGAACCTATGGGTATCCCGCGGTCGAAGGGGTGTATACGAATGAGAAACAGTGAATTGATAGAGCTGTTTGATAAAGTGGAGCCAGGCACGCGAGTGAGGATAGAGGCATGAGTATCGGCGCATTAATGCTGGATATTGAGGGTTACACGCTGACTGAGGCTGAAGCGGAGACAATCGCATCACCTGAAGTGGGTGGGCTGATCCTGTTTTCGCGTAACTATCAGTCGCCAGCGCAGTTGCGAAGTCTGGTGTTAGCGCTCCGCGAGATTAAACCAGAACTGCTGATTGCTGTGGATCAGGAGGGTGGTCGCGTACAGCGTTTTCGAGAAGGGTTTACCCGACTTCCGGCGATGGCTGTGCTGGGAGATAACTGGCAGAAGGATCCCAGGGGAGCGATAGCGCAGGCGCATGAACTTGGCTGGCTGATGGCGACCGAGTTGCGTGAATACGATATAGATTTCAGCTTCGCACCGGTACTCGATCTGAACTACGGTATCTCGGCCGTCATCGGTGACCGCGCCTTTGCCTCCAGTCCGGATGCGGTTATTGAACTGGCAGGTGCGCTGATGTCAGGAATGCATGAAGCGGGCATGCCATCAACGGGTAAGCACTTCCCGGGGCATGGGTATGTAGAGGTCGATTCTCATCTTGGATTACCGGTCGATAACCGATCATTCAGTGAAATTGAAGCTAAGGATATCAAACCCTTTCAGGCGCTGATTAGACGTGGGTTGGATGCGATTATGCCCGCGCATATCCAGTATGCACGTGTCTGCTCGCAGCCAGCGGGATTTTCGGAGTTCTGGTTACAGAGACAGCTTCGTGAAAATCTCAGTTTTGATGGCGTGATTTTCAGCGATGATCTGTCGATGGAGGGAGCGGCAGCTACAGGCTCCTATGCAGAACGGGCAGACGCCGCGCTCAATGCGGGCTGTGATATGGTACTGGTGTGTAATCAGCCTGCAGCAGCGCTTGAGGTGCTCGAATATCTGCGTAGCTCACCATATCCGAAAGCGACCCGTTTATCTCGCATGCGTGCGCGTCCGAAACGTCCACTGGATTCTGATCGTCTCAATGAGGCCCGTAAGCTTGCGCGGTCACTGGCTGGCTGAGCCGGGGGAATCGATGAATGATCTGCTGACCACTCTTCTTAAACCGCTGATCGACAGCCTGCCCATGTTAGCGCCTTATGTCTGGGTGCTTAAAGGTTTGGTTATCCTGCTGGTTACCGGGTTTATCTCTCTGCTGGTAAACCGACTGCTCAGATCGATTGTTAATCGTCTGACCGGCGCGACTCAAAGCTGGAAAGGGGTTGCGATTAAAGCGCTGTATCGCCCTGTACGTGTTCTGGTCTGGGTATTTGGTATCACCTTCGCGTTGGAGATAGCGGCTCAGGCGCTGGATAATATTGATCTGAATGTTGCGCAGGATTTTCGCAGCATTGCGCTGATTCTGCTGATCCTCTGGGGTATGTTGCGCCTGATTACTCGGGTTGAGGCAAAACTGACATCGGAAACGGATTTTGAGAGGTCGGTCGATCGTACAACTGCTGATGCAATATCAAAACTGCTTCGTCTGGTAGTGCTTGTACTTGGTTCGCTGGTTCTGCTGCAAAATCTGGGGGTTAGCGTCTCCGGTATTCTGGCCTTTGGTGGGGTTGGTGGCTTGGCTGTTGGTTTTGCTGCTAAGGATCTGCTGGCCAACTTCTTTGGTGGCCTGATGATCTATATGGATCGTCCGTTTAAGGTGGGTGACTGGATACGTTCTCCGGATAAGAATATCGAGGGTACTGTCGAGGCGATTGGCTGGCGGCTTACCCGCATCCGCACCTTTGATAAGCGCCCGCTCTATGTGCCGAATTCGACTTTTGCCAGTATTTCGGTGGAAAACCCCTCACGTATGACTAACCGCCGCATCTATGAAACGATCGGTGTGCGTTATGACGATGTCGATCAGGTAAAAGCGATCGTTTCCGATATCCGGGAGATGCTCAGTACACATCCGGAGATTGATACGCGGCAAACTCTGATCGTTAATCTCAATCATTTCGGACCCTCGTCGCTGGATATTCTGGTATACAGCTTTACCAAAACGACTGACTGGGTGCGCTTTCACGAGATCAAGGAGGAGGTGCTGATGCGCATCATGCATCTGATTCTGGAGCGTGGCGCTGAAGTTGCCTATCCAACCTCGACGATGCATCTGGCAAGTATGCCGGAGTTGACGGGCCAGTCAGATAATCAGTCAGGGACTAACAGATAAAGCAGTTACGTCCCGATCTTTTGGCGCTATAGAGCTTTTTGTCCACTTTTTCCAGAAATGTTTTACAGGAGTGGCTGGATGAATCCAGTACCTGACAACCGAGACTTATAGTAACAATACCGAACGGACTCTTTTCGTGCGGAATTTTTAGCGCTCTGACGGAACTAAGGGCGCGCTCTGCGATAGGCTCTATAGACTCTTCAACCAGATTTTCGCAAAGCACAATAAACTCTTCACCACCATATCTGAACTGCCGGTCTTCCGCTCTCAGTATCTGCTCAACAGCCTGCGTCACCCGTTTCAGTGTCTCATCGCCCTTAACGTGGCCGTAATGGTCATTGTAGTCTTTGAACAGGTCGATATCGTACATAAAGACCAGTGAGGGCTTATGCGAAGAAGTGTTGTTGAGCTTCGAGGTTAGCGCATCTTCCAGCGCCAGACGGTTGTATGTTCCGGTGAGATGATCTGTTTCAGCACGTCTTTGCCAGCGAAGCTTTTCCCGTAAGGTGTTGATCAGCCGATCGCGCTGCCGTTCGTGGATCAGCCAAAGCAGAATACCGATCAGGTAAGCAAGAACGATTCCGACCGTAAACCATCGTTTGTTTTCGGTAGACTGGGTGATAACCTGAGTGGCAAGGTCACTTTTCATATTGGTCTGCCTGGTAATCACCTGCATCTGACACTGAAGCACATCGCTCCATAAGTCAGCCTGCGTCTGCAGTGCAAACAGGTCGCGTTCAACGATATCCCGAATCTGAGTAATCTTGTCCAGGCTGGGATTGACGCAGGTGTAATTCTGACGATATTCACCAAAATTCAGGAACGCGTAGGCAAGGTCCAGTTTTTCCCGCGTGTCATCAAGTAGCGGTCCCTGCTGATGAAGCAGCGCGGGAATGCTCTGCATCGCTGAAAGCAGATACTCGTTGGAGCGAACTGCAAGGGTTGTATCGTATTTGCCCTTTTGATGATCAAAAATAGCCGAGACATTTTCTTCAAACTGAGACTGGTTAAAGTAGATCAGCGAGAGAGCGACCAGCGAGGAGAAGACGGCAAATGCTATCAATCCATAGTCGCTGAGTCTGCGAAACATCAGTTTACCACTTCGATTGTTTTGATCATCCAGATCCAGTCATCAAACAGCGATAAGTTTTCTGTATCGCGGCCAGCAATATCGGTTTCTATCAATCTTAAAGGCCCATGAGTTCTCAGGTTAAGTGGCTGATCGTTTTCATGGGTGACGAGAAACCAGCTTCCGCTATTTATATTTTTGAGCTGAACCTGATAACCATCTATTGCAGTAATGGCGACAGTATTTACGCCCCTTTCGGTGTGCCGCTTAAGAAAATCTGTTAACCGGTAGCCTTTAAAAACCACGTTGGCTTTGCGGTAGGGCGCGTAAAGTTTAACGGTATCGGTAGCGTCGGCACGTAATTGTTCGACGGGAATATTGAGCTGGTCTGCTCCATTGATCAGCTCAATATGCTTAGCGTCAGCGAATGCAATAGCGCTGACTGTCAGGCAAAGAAAAGCGATGATGGTTCGC
>JBFEXW010000194.1:0-4479 GCA_041562495.1 Marinobacterium sp.
CAGACCAACCACCTGGGGCTGAAACTCCCGAATGGCTTCAATAAATTTTTGGGCAGGCACGTCGACACCCAAATCACGGACTTCGAAACCGTGAACATCGAGCATAAAGATTCTCGGTTTGCTGAAAAAATATACACTTTGATGCTGGTATTTATTTATTTCATTACTGTATAATCCGCGCTCCGCTATCTAAGCGGTAGTAAATTGGAAGGTTGTAAGCCTAGGCATACAACGAATAACTATAAGGTAAGCCGGGACAGCTCAAGCTTCTGTTCGAGGTTTATAAGTAGGAAATTGATAATGTCTTACACTGTTAGTGCTAAACCAGCCGAAGTAAAACGCGACTGGTATGTTGTAGACGCAGATGGTAAAACCCTGGGTCGTCTGGCAACTGAAATCGCTCGCCGTCTGCGCGGTAAGCATAAGGCGGAATATACTCCGCACGTTGATACTGGTGATTACATCGTTGTTGTTAACGCTGAAAAAGTTAACGTAACTGGTAACAAGCGCAACGACAAAATGTACTACCGTCATTCAGGATTCCCTGGTGGTCTGAAGGAAGCTAACTTCCAGAAGATGATGGAAACTTTCCCTGAGCGTACAATCGAGCTCGCGGTTAAAGGTATGCTGCCTAAGGGTCCTTTGGGTCGTGCGATGCACAGCAAACTGAAAGTTTATGCTGGTGCTAATCATCCGCATGCTGCTCAGCAGCCTAAAGAACTGAATATCTAAGGGGAACGCGAATAATGGCAACTACTCAGTACTACGGCACTGGCCGTCGCAAAACTTCCACTGCCCGCGTTTTCCTGCGTCCAGGCACTGGTAATATCTCTATCAACAATCGCACTATCGAACAGTACTTCGGTCGTGAAACTGCACGTATGATCGTTAAGCAGCCTCTCGAGCTGACAGAAACTGCTGAAAAATTCGATATCTACGTGACTGTAACTGGCGGCGGTGGCTTCGGTCAGGCTGGTGCGATTCGTCACGGTATCACTCGTGCGCTGATGGAGTACGATGAGACACTGCGTCCAACACTGCGTCAGGCTGGTTTTGTTACCCGTGATGCTCGTGAAGTTGAACGTAAGAAAGTGGGTCTGCGTAAAGCACGTAAACGTCCACAGTTCTCCAAGCGTTAATTTACGACTTGTTGTTATGCTGCGATGCAGCATCCAGAAAGCCCAGGCACTATGCTTGGGCTTTTTTGTTTGAGTGGAATTTAAAAGCGGGTTGTTGATAAAGCGCAACCATTAGTCGTAAACCTTGACGGAAAGCTGAATTTACCTTGAAAAAACAGGGTGATTTCTTTAACATTCCGCGCCAGTCAGACTCTGTATTTGTGTTTACGCAGAGCCGGAATACGTATTCAGGTTTTAGAGTACATCGCCTCATTGACTGATAGGCAGTCACTGAGGCGAACTAAGGGAGATTAGTTGATGAGCAATGACGGCGTGAATAAAGGCCGGCGGCGCCTCCTAATCGGTGCCACATCTGCCGTTGGGGCAGTGGGTGCTGTAGGGGCCGCTGTTCCTTTTGTAGCTTCCTGGAATCCCAGTGCAAAAGCTAAGGCAGCTGGTGCACCGGTTACAGCGGATATCAGTAAACTGGAAGTTGGGCAGCAGATGATCGTTGAGTGGCGCGGTAAGCCAGTCTGGGTTGTCCGTCGTGGTCCTGAAGCACTGGCTAACCTGGAGAAACTAAGCGATCGTTTAGCTGATCCTATGTCAGAACGTGAGCAGCAGCCAGATTACATACCTCATACGCCAGCACGCGCTCTGCATCCAGAGTATATGGTGATGGTCGGTATTTGTACTCACTTGGGGTGTTCGCCAAGCTATCGTCCGGAAGTGGCACCAGAGGATCTGGGTGCTGATTGGCTGGGCGGTTTCCACTGTCCTTGTCACGGATCGCGTTTTGACCTGTCTGGTCGCGTGTATAAAGGGGTTCCGGCACCAACTAATTTGGTGGTTCCTCCTCATTCCTATGAAAACGATACCACTCTGGTTATCGGCGTAGATCAGGAGACTGCATAATGGCTGGCCATCGTAATAAAGGAAATCCAGGTTTCATGGGCTGGATCGATGATCGTTTCCCTGCAACAGCGATGTGGGAAGATCACCTTTCAAAATACTATGCACCAAAAAACTTTAACTTCTGGTACTTCTTCGGTTCTCTGGCACTGCTGGTGCTGGTAAACCAGATTATTACTGGTATCTGGTTGACGATGAGCTATAACCCGACGTCTGAGGGTGCATTCGCGTCAATCGAATATATTATGCGTGACGTTGATTACGGTTGGTTACTTCGTTACCTGCACTCAACCGGAGCCTCAGCGTTCTTCGTGGTGGTTTACCTCCATATGTTCCGCGGCATGATGTACGGTTCTTACCGTAAGCCTCGTGAACTGGTGTGGCTCTTTGGTATGACAATCTATCTGGCGCTGATGGCAGAAGCCTTTATGGGTTATCTCCTGCCATGGGGACAGATGTCCTACTGGGGCGCTCAGGTAATTGTATCGCTGTTTGGTGCTATTCCTGTGATCGGTCCCGACCTGCAGCAGTGGATTCGCGGTGACTTCCTGATTTCAGGTATTACACTTAACCGCTTCTTTGCATTACATGTCATAGCGTTGCCAATTGTACTGTTGGCGCTGGTTGTGCTGCATATCATTGCACTGCATGAAGTGGGTTCTAACAACCCAGACGGTATTGAGATCAAAGAGAAGAAAGATGAAAACGGTATCCCGCTGGATGGTATTCCGTTCCACCCATACTACACAGTGAAAGATATTGTCGGTGTGGTTGTGTTCTTCTTCGTCTTCCTGACTATCGTGTTCTTCTTCCCTGAAGGGGGTGGATACTTCCTGGAAGCGCCTAACTTTGAACCGGCGAACCAGTTGAAGACACCGCCGCATATCGCACCTGTTTGGTACTTTACGCCTTTCTACGCGATTCTTCGTGCCATCACCTTCCCGCTGTTCGGGCTGGATGCGAAGTTCTGGGGTGTGGTGGCTATGGGTGCTGCGATCGCGATCCTGTTCGTACTGCCTTGGCTGGATCGTAGTCCTGTTAAATCTATCCGCTACAAAGGTTGGTTGAGCAAAATTGCACTTCTGATCTTTGCTATCAGCTTCGTGATTTTGGGTGTTCTGGGTGCACTACCTGCAACTGATGGTCGTACGACAGTTGCACAGATCTGCACACTGCTCTACTTCCTGTACTTCCTGCTGATGCCGTTCTACACACGCATGGAAAGTACTAAACCAGTTCCAGAAAGGGTTACAGGCTAATGAAAAAGTTTCTTATCGCTATAGTGATGGCGCTGGTACCCCTGACTGCCGGCGCTTCTAGTGGCGCAACCATGCCACTGGATAATATTGAACTGGATGTAACAAACAAGGGCTCACTACAGCGCGGTATGACGACTTTCGTTAACCGTTGCATGGGATGTCACGCAGCCGGTTATCAGCGTTTTGAGCGTGCTGCTACGGATCTGGGGTTGCCGCCAAAACTGGTTGAGCAGTATATGATCTTTGATCAGCAGAAGAAGATCGGTGAGCAGATGACTATTGCTATGCAGCCGGTTGATGCTAAAACCTGGTTTGGTAACCCGCCGCCAGATCTATCTCTGGAAACGCGTCTGCGTGGTCCTGACTGGGTGTACACTTATCTGCGCAGCTTCTATAAAGATGAAGCTCGTCCATGGGGTGTAAACAACCTGGTGTTCCCGGATGTGGGTATGCCTAACATTCTGGAAAGTCTGCAGGGAACAGTAACGCTGCGTTGTACTCACGAAGAGGTTCTTCATAAGGGTACTGCTAGTGATATCGATCCTCTGACCGGTAAGCGTATCGGCGGATGTCTATCAGTTGATGCTGGGACGGGTAGCCAGACAACTGAAGAGTTTGATAAAACTGTCTACGATCTGGTTAACTTCCTGGCTTATGTGGCAGAACCATACAAGGCTGATTCACATCGCATAGGTACTTATGTGTTGATCTTCCTGTTCTTCTTCTTCTTTGTTGCTTACGCGCTGAAGAAAGAATTCTGGAAAGATATTCATTAAGCGTTCATCGCAGTTGAGTTGAGAGCTACGCGGTCTTTACAGGCCGCGTAGATTTTTTGTTTTTAGACTTTAGATATTATGGGGTGTGCTGATGGGCGTGGTTGCAAAACGTTCTTCGATGACTTTTTTTTCGGATGGTAGTGACCAATACAGCCATCGTGTACGCATCGTACTGGCAGAAAAGGGTGTTGCGGTTGATATTATTGACTGCAAAGAGGATGAGCTGCCGGAAGATGTGGCAGCACTCAACCCATACAACAGCCTGCCAACACTGCTGGACCGTGAACTGGTTCTCTATGAAGCGGGCGTGATGATGGAATATCTGGACGAGCGTTTCCCTCATCCTCCACTGTTGCCTGTCTATCCGGTAGCACGTGCAGAGAGCCGTTCCTACATCTACCGTATTCAGCGTGA
>JBFEXW010000195.1:0-4460 GCA_041562495.1 Marinobacterium sp.
GTTCTTCTGAAAATCAACAGGGATATTGTGCTGTTCACAGTAAGCCATCAGCTTTTCACGCGAGTTCAGATCCCATTCACGCCAGGGAGCAATAACATGCACACCCGGTTTAAGTGCGTAAGCACCCAATTCGAAACGTACCTGATCGTTACCCTTACCGGTCGCACCATGAGAGATCGCATCCGCACCAGTCTCGTTCGCGATCTCAATCATACGTTTGGCGATCAGCGGGCGCGCTATTGATGTACCCAGCAGATACTCACCTTCGTAGATAGTATTGGCGCGGAACATTGGGAACACGTAATCACGTACAAACTCTTCACGCAGATCTTCTATATAGATCTCTTTGACACCCAGGGCTTCAGCCTTAGCACGCGCTGGCTCTACCTCTTCACCCTGCCCCAGATCAGCAGTAAAGGTAACAACCTCAACGTTGTATTCATCTTGCAACCAGCGAACGATTACAGAGGTATCCAGACCTCCGGAATAGGCCAATACGACCTTTTTGATTTCGGACATTTTTACTCCAACACCTTTGTGTCAACGCAAATCTATTTACCGGCCCAACCGCGTGTCGGCTTGAGCTCTGAAAATGAAAGGCGAAATTGTACCAGAAGCGAAATAGGTTTAGCAGGGGCGATCGGAAGTTACTCTGTTCGCTCCAGTCGAATGGTAACGCGGCGGTTGCGTGTGCGATTCTCAGCACTGGTATTGGGAACCACCGGATAGCGCTCACCATGATAGCGCGTAACCAGCATATCCTTATTCATACCCAGTTTAACCAGATAATCGAATACCGCTTCCGCACGCTTCTTGGAGAGATCGCGGTTGATCAGGCGACGCCCCGATGCATCAGAGTGACCATCGACATAGACTTTGATCACCGCACTGTCTGTCGCCACATACTGCTGAATCACCTTCAGCCGTTCGCGCGACGAATCTGACAGCTCCCACTGAGACGGAGGATAGAGGATTGCAGTACGTGCGATCTGATCGTAGTTCACTGGCAGCAGCTGAGCTACGCATCCCAGATAAGCCTGATAGGCTGTGGTAAAGTTGGCAGGCGAGGCACCTACTACCAGTGAGTCACCGAGACGCTGCTCCGATTCAACCCTGAGCGTAGGTCGCAAGCCCTTTTCCAGACCGGCCAGCAACTTCGGCGCCTGGTCCGTTGAAACTTCTATACGCGACAGAGGTGTAGGATTATTCAGCGTCGCTACCAGTTCAGCGCCCTGCCCAGACATCCAGACAGGCGGCTCATTGTAAACGCGCATTAAGCCAAGCGTTTGCGCCTGCTGCATCGGTGCAAACCAGAAACGCATTGGGCTACCTGCTCCTTTTTCTAGCACAGCGGAGCCAAACGCGGGAATCGGATGCGTAAGGCGACACTCGAACGGAGAAGACTGCAGTGCCCATTCAGAATTCTCCAGCGAAGTCTCATATAACTTCGCAGAGACAGTCTGGATCGCTGTTAGAAACGGAAGGGTTAAAAGGAGGATTCGAGCTCTCATCTACACTCAACGGGTCGCCGGGATAATCTAGTTTAATGTAATCGACCGATCTGGATAAATCTTTAATTTCTGCAACCCTATGAAACCCTTGCCCGCACGAACACCTTACCTGCGAAGCTCTATTTGTTACACTGTCGAGATACATTAATTGAGTTAGGAAGGTTCAAAGCCTTCTTTAAGGATAAGTTTTGTCGAACGGATCGAACAACACCTCCATGGCCGACCGCTTTCGCGGCTACCTCCCTGTTGTCATCGATGTCGAGACAGCAGGTTTCAATCCAGATACCGATGCGCTGTTAGAGATCGCAGCTGTCACGCTAGCTATGGATGAACAGGGCTTTCTATACATCGATCAGGAGTTTGATGCTCAGGTTGAACCGTTTGAAGGCGCCAATCTTGAAGCTTCAGCGCTTGAGTTTACCGGAATAGATCCCTGGAGCGCAGACCGTCAGGCGGAACCAGAACACGACGCACTTGAAAAGCTGTTTAAACCGATTCGCAAAGCGGTTAAATCACAGGGATGCAAACGTGCAATTCTTGTCGGACACAATGCTCACTTTGACCACAGCTTTGTCTCCCGGGCAGCTGAACGGGCACAAATAAAACGCAATCCGTTCCACCCCTTCTCATCCTTTGACACTGCAACGCTCGCTGGCCTCGCTTATGGCCATACCGTACTCGCAAAAGCCTGTGAAATTGCCGGAATAGACTTTGATAATCGCAGCGCGCATTCAGCACTTTATGACACACGCAAAACGGCTGAACTATTCTGTCAGATTGTAAATCAGTGGAAAGAGATGGGCGGCTGGGATCTGATCATCGAGATGAGAGATCGAGGCTGAAGAGGTTAACCGAGGTTATTTATTAGGTGATGCATAGCTAGCCTGAACAGCTCGCTATGCATCCACGGTAAGACGCTGATTATTCAACAGCGTTCTCAGCAAGTTTCGCTGCTTCTGCCACGATGGTCTGTAGCTCACCGCTTGCAGCCAGATCACAGATGATATCGCAGCCACCAACCAGCTCACCACTTACCCAAAGCTGCGGGAAGGTTGGCCAGTTAGCGTATTTGGGTAGCTCTGCACGAATATCCGGATTTTCCAGAATATTGACGAATGCAAAGCGTTCACCACAGTTAATTAGCGCTTCTGACGCGCGTGATGAAAAGCCGCACTGTGGAAAACGTGGAGTGCCTTTCATATAAAGCAGAACTGCGTTGCTTTCGATCTGCTCTTTAATGGTATCTACAGTACTCATACTATCCCTCTGCTGGTACCTTTTAACTATGTGCTGCAGTTTACCCTATTACCGACTAAAAAACTCGGAAAAAGGCCACTACAAAGTGAAAATCTTACCACCCTCGCCTACGCTTATCAGATAGTTGGTCGCTACTGATTGCCAAACCTCAGCCAGCCCCATACAATCGAAGTCCGCTGGCAGCTCTTGGCTGCCTTTTTGCGTTGTATGGAGAAGAGTAATACGACATGAATATGAACCCTGTAATGCACACTTATGCACGTTTCCCAGTCGCGTTCGAACGCGGTGAAGGTATCTGGTTGTACGATACCGAAGGACGACGCTACCTCGATGCGCTTACAGGGATCGCCGTTACAGGTCTCGGCCATGCTCACCCAGCCGTGACTCAGGCGATCAGCGAACAGGCTGCCAAACTGATCCATACCTCCAACCTATACGAGATTACGCTACAGCAGCAGCTCGGGCAGAAACTGTGTGAAGAGAGCGGCATGGACAGCATCTACTTCTGCAATTCAGGTGCTGAATCCAATGAGGCTGCTATCAAACTTGCGCGCAAATGGGGGCACAGCAAAGGGATTGAGACGCCAACAATTATCGTCATGGAGCAGTCGTTCCATGGACGCACGCTGGCAACACTGAGCGCTACTGGCAACCGAGCCATTCAGGCGGGTTTTGAGCCGCTGGTTCAGGGTTTCGTACGCGTCCCCTATGATGATCTCGAAGCAGTTAGAACCGTTGCTGCGAACAACAAGAACATTGTTGCCGTGCTGGTTGAGCCTATTCAGGGTGAAGGCGGTGTTCACGAGCCCAAGGCAGGCTACCTGAAAGGTCTCAGAGAGATCTGTGACAACGAAGGCTGGCTGCTGATGCTGGATGAGGTCCAGACCGGGAATGGCCGTACAGGCAGTTACTTTGCTTTCCAGCAGGAGGGGATTCTTCCTGATGTGGTTAGTACTGCGAAAGGACTTGGCAATGGTGTTCCTATCGGTGCCTGTCTGGCCCGCGGCGAAACGGCTGAAGTATTCGGCCCTGGCGCACATGGCTCTACCTATGGCGGCAACCCACTTTGCTGCGCTGCAGCTCTAGCCGTTTACAACACTATCAAACAGCAAAACCTTACTGATAATGCGGCAAAACAGGGCGCATGGATCAAAGAACAGATCCGTCAGGGACTGGCTGATGTGGAGCAGTTTGTTGAGGTTCGCGGTAAAGGTCTGATGATCGGAATTCAGTTTAATGAATCCGTATCCGATCTCGGTAAGCTGGCACTGGATAACCAGCTATTGCTGAATATCAACGGTGGAGGTAAGGTTATCCGTCTTCTGCCGCCATTGACTATTAGCCAAGACGAGGCTGAACAGCTTGTTGAACAGCTTCTTCAACTGATTCACCAGTTCTTCGATCGCCAGCAGAGCTAATCAAACATTAATTGTTAAAACAGGAACGGCCGGCTCAAATGAGCCGGCGATGATATTTTTATGAGCACCAGACACTTTCTGACGCTGCTAGACCTGAGTCCAGCCGAACTGCAACAGATTATTGAACGCGCGGTAGAACTCAAACGGATGCGAAATGCCGGAGAGATCTACGAACCTTTCAAAAACCGCGTACTGGCAATGATCTTTGAGAAGGCTTCAACCCGAACCCGGGTCTCTTTCGAATCAGGTATGGCACAGTTTGGTGGTCATGCGA
>JBFEXW010000196.1:0-4447 GCA_041562495.1 Marinobacterium sp.
CATCCGAGTCAGTTAGCAGAATATGCGGCTTACCCAGATTTTGCAGCGTTTTCAGCACATCACCGATACGAGAATCGGTAACTTCCTGATAATCCATTCCGTAAAGTTTTGATTTAGAAGTCATCAGATCATTAACGACCAGCTCAGCACGCTTCACACCCATTGATTCAGCCGTTGCCAGGACCTTACGACTCTCCAGATCAGCCAGCGTCAGCAGCCCGAGAAAGTGTTCAGCTTTATCAATAACAATTACCGAACGAACGTGAGACTTACGCATCACCATCAGTGCTTCGTCAACTGACAGGTCTCTCTCCAGCATCGCTGGGCGTTTAACTTTAAAATCTGTAATTACTGCTTTGGCTGAGGATTCAAGGGTGTAATCCCCTACACTTTCGTTCTTTATTACACGTTCTGATTGACCAAGCTGAACTGTGTTTAGTGATCTAAATGCTGTCATAACTATATCCTTTACTAACTAATTTAATAATCCGTTATGAATACGCTTGGGGTGGTGCCCGGATACCCAACGACCATTTAAGTAGCAGGTTAGATTGCAGCTCAACCCGGGAATCAATCTCTATAACCTTGCTTTTGACAGGAAGGAGCGAAATATCTGTCAGAGCCAGAGGATGATCAGATTGTGGGTCTAAATCACTTAGGTCAGTACCCAGAGCATGACTGCTGTCGAGTAGCACTGCTGTAACAGGTGGCTGATGACCGCAGGATCCTGACCCCAGATCTGTAAGCAGACCGAACTCTACAACCAGAAGCGATACAAGACTCAGTACACGTATCACCCTTTACTCCACCAAAATCAACTGACACCTTCAGAATAGGCGCCAGCTGAGGAATGAGCAAACCTTTTTACGAGTCTCAGATGCTTTTATCAGGAAAGAATAACTGTCTTTAGTCCATTGAGGAAAACGCGGTGTTCAGAGTGTGCCTTAACTGCTTTGGATAGCGCCAGATTTTCCATATTACGCCCCATATCCCGCAGATCATCCGGTTCAAAGCTGTGATCCACACGCCCTACCTCCTGCTCGATGATTGGTCCTTCATCAAGGTCAGAGGTTACATAATGTGCGGTCGCGCCAATCTGCTTCACGCCGCGATCGAACGCCTGATAGTACGGACGAGCCCCCTTGAAGCCAGGCAGGAATGAGTGATGAATATTGATGCAGCGACCGGAAAGCTCTTCACACAGCTCCTGTGACAGGATCTGCATATAGCGAGCCAACACAACCAGTTCCGCATCATGTTCTTTGAATGCCTGAAGGATACGTTTTTCCCGCGCTGCTTTGGTCTCCAGCGTGGTATCACCGCTCGGTAGCAGTTCGAATTCCAGGCCATAAAAACGGGCTATGGGTTCCAGATCCGGGTGATTGGAGAGTATACCTACCACTTCGATATTTAACTCGCCCCGTTTTTGACGGTAAAGCAGCTCCATCAGGCAGTGATCATGCTGCGAGACCAGAATCAAAGTTTTCATCGGCGCGGAACGATCAGCAAAGTTAAACGTCATATCCAGTCGGCTCGCGACTGAGTTATCAAATTCTGATGTGATCTGTTCCAGATTTAAAATATCTCCGGCATCAAACTCAATTCGGCTAAAGAAACGCCCCGTGTTCTGGTCATCAAACTGCTTCATCTCAGTGATAAAAAAACCGCGCACTGAAAGGAAAGTAGACACAGCAGCCACAAGACCGGTGCTTCCAGGGCATTCAACCTTCAATACGTAGGTATTTTTAGACTTCACTGACTGGTTCCTCAAAACTGTTGAGACTTGATGCGATAGCCGGATGAGAGATAGTACAGGCCTACTGAATTGACTCAGACAGACCCGACCGGCGCGAGAATACTACTACCCCTGCTATCAACCCGCTACCCGCGACCGACAGATGCCGGAATATATTTCCGATCAGAATGAAATATTGTGCGAAACCTCAGACAAATTTTACTGATCTACTCAAAAACGGCCGCTATTCAGGCTAAAATAGGCGCAACTTTGCAAATGCTTACCCGTTCTAAAAATCACAGGAAAACTAATGACAGCTCTCATCCTCGATGGCAGTGCCGTAGCTAAAAAAACTGAAGCTGAACTCTCTGAACGCGTTTCCGCGCTCAAGAAGCGCAGCGACGGACAAACACCAGCACTGGCAACTATTCTGGTAGGCGGCGATCCAGCCTCCGCAACCTATGTACGCATGAAGCAGAACGCCTGTAAGCGTGTAGGTATGGAGTCAATCACCGTTGAACTGCCTGAAGAAACCACCACTGAGCAGCTACTGGAAACCATTCGCGAGCTGAATGCCAACCCAAACTGTCACGGTATTCTGCTACAGCACCCAGTCCCTGCGCAGATTGACGAGCGCGCCTGCTTTGACGAGATAGATCTAACCAAGGATGTTGATGGTGTAACCTGCCTTGGTTTTGGACGTATGTCGATGGGCGAAACCGCTTACGGTTCAGCCACACCGCAAGGAATCATGCGACTGCTCGAAGCTTATGAGATTCCGCTGTCTGGCAAAAATGCGGTTGTGGTTGGGCGTAGTCCGATCCTCGGTAAACCGATGGCGATGATGCTGTTGAACGCTAACGCAACGGTTACCATCTGCCACTCTCGCACAGAAAATCTGCCAGAAATCATTAAAGCAGCCGATATTGTGGTCGGTGCAGTTGGTAAACCGGAATTCATTAAGGCGGAATGGATTAAGGATGGCGCAGTTGTGGTTGATGCTGGATATCACCCAGGCGGCGTTGGCGATATAGAACTGGAACCTTTGAGCGACCGGGTAGCCGCTTTGACACCCGTTCCCGGAGGCGTAGGTCCGATGACAATCAATACTCTAATCTATCAATGTGTGGACTCGGGTGAGCGCAAGATCGCCGGCTAACCGACCTTAAAGGCTAAACTAAAAAGCCCCTGAGAGCGTTAAACTCCAGGGGCTTTTTTGATGATATATGGCTTTAACCTACGCGCTCACCCTTAGCCTGCAGATCAGCATGATAGGATGAACGAACCAGAGGACCACTGGCAACGTGGCTGAAGCCCAACTCCTTGGCGACACGTTCAAACTCGGCAAACTCATCAGGCGTAACAAAACGATCCACCGGCAGGTGATCACGACTTGGCTGCAGATACTGCCCAATGGTGATCATATCTACATTGTGCGCACGCAGGTCGCGCATCACTTCGATAATTTCTTCGTTTGTTTCACCTACACCCACCATCAGACCAGATTTGGTTCTGATCTCGGGTCGCGCTGCTTTAAAGCGTTTAAGCAACTCAAGAGACCATGCGTAATCCGCACCTGGGCGCACCTTTTTATAGAGACGAGGAACAGTCTCGAGGTTATGGTTGAATACATCCGGCGGTGTTTCAGCCAGTATGTCGACTGCGATATCCATACGCCCACGGAAGTCAGGCACCAGCGTTTCAATCTCAATGCTGGCTGAGCGAGCACGCGTTTCAGTGATGCAATTGGCAAAATGCTGAGCGCCACCATCACGCAGATCATCACGGTCAACTGAGGTGATGACCACATAACGCAGTCCCATATCAGCGATCGCTTCCGCCAGCTCTCTGGGCTCCTCTTCCGCCAGCGCATTGGGACGTCCATGAGCCACATCACAGAAAGGGCAACGACGGGTACAGATATCACCCATGATCATAAAGGTCGCAGTACCATGGCTGAAACACTCACCCAGGTTAGGGCAGCTTGCTTCTTCACAGACTGAAGCGAGTTTGTGTTTGCGCAGCTTCTCTTTAATTCGCTTAACTTCGGCGTTATTTCCCATCCGAACACGTAACCAGTCAGGTTTACGGGGCATATCCTCCTTCTCGGTAGGGATCACCTTTACCGGGATGCGTGAGACCTTTTCTGCGCCACGCAGCTTAACACCCTGCTCGACTCTGCCGTTCTGTTTTGCACTCGTTTCGGACATACCTGTTACCAACTTCTAAACTCGTGGATGCGATTATACCCGATCAGTTCGCTCAGGTATGCCGCCAGATCCTGAGCAACATTGTCTATTTTTACGTCAGACGCAAAATCTTTTATCTGAACCATCTCCATACCGGCATAACCACAGGGGTTAATCCTCAGAAACGGCATCAGATCCATATCAACGTTCAGCGCAAGCCCGTGAAAACTACAGCCTTTGCGGACTCTCAATCCCAACGAGCAAATTTTACGATCATCAACATAGACTCCCGGTGCGTCCGGTTTTGGAGCAGCAGTAATCTGATAGTCAGCTAGCAGCTTAACGACACTCTCCTCCATCAACGTAACCAGATCCCGCACACCGAGTTTATTACGCTTGAGATTGAGCAGCAGATAGATCACCAGTTGCCCCGGGCCGTGATAGGTCACCTGACCACCGCGATCGACCTGTACGACAGGTATATCTCCGGGATTTAACAGATGTTCGGCTTTTCCCGCCTGCC